>NZ_JBIIDX010000091.1:0-14636 GCF_044238155.1 Aestuariivirga sp.
CGGCCCGCCAGCGCGCATGGCTATGCCGTGCCGGGCTTCGTCTGCCTCGGCTGGGAGGATTCGCGCGCCTTCGTCACGGCGGCGGAAGCCGAAGGCGCTCCTGTCATCCTGCAGGCCGGCCCCGGCTGCCGCGCCCACACGCCGCTTGCCGTCATCGCTGCCATGTTCCGTCATCTGGCGGACAGCGTGTCCGTGCCGGTCGTGCTTCATCTCGATCATGGGCGCTCGGTGGAGGAAATCGAAGCCGCCATCGCCGAGGGCTTCACCTCCGTCATGTATGACGGCTCTGCTCTGCCACTCGAGGACAATATCCGCACCACCGCAGCCATCGCCCGCCTGGCTCATCAGTCAGGCGTCTCCTGCGAGGGCGAGATCGGTTTTGTCGGCTATGCGGGCGGTGCAGCCTCGCGCAGCACCGACCCCGCGGAGGCCGCGCGCTTTTCCGAGGAGGCGGGAATTGACGCCATGGCCGTGGCTGCAGGCAATGTCCATCTGCAGAGAGAAGCCACGACGCCACTCGATGCACCGGCCCTGTCGGCACTACGCGCCGCCTCACACGGCAAGGTACCGCTCGTCATCCATGGCGGGTCCGGTGTTCCGGAGGCCCAGCGCGCCAGCCTCGCCCGCTCCGGGCTGGTTGCCAAGTTCAACATCGGAACCGAGCTGCGCCAGATCTTCGGTCAGGCCCTGCGCGACAGCCTGCAGGCCAGCCCCGCCGAATTCGACCGCATCCGCCTTCTTCAGCCAACCGAAGCGCCGCTGGTGGAAAAGGCCCGCCAAGTCTTGCGCAGCCTGGGTGCCGCCGGCCGCGCCGGCTGAGGCTGCGGACAGAAATTCACCTGCGATGAGAAACTTGCGCCATCCGGCCGGGCAAAAGCGGTTTTCACCGCATTGTCACTTGCTCTAAGCTTTTCCGCAGGGGTTCAAAGGGAGAGCAGCCATGTCCACGACGCGTCGTCTCGGCCGGGAAGCCCGGACCGCCGCCAGGGCTGCCGCCCTGCCTCCCGAACTGCGCCCCGTGTGGCCCGGCATGACCGGGGGCAGATATGCACCACTTCAGGCGGCTGACGTGCCGCGCATCCACGCTGCCGCACTTGATGTGCTGGCCGAGATCGGCATGGCCGACGCGCCGCCGAGCGGCGTCGAGCTTCTCACCGCTGCGGGTGCAAGCCTCAACGGCAATGGCCGCATCACCTTCCCGCGCGCCCTCGTCGAGGATGTGATTGCGGGCGCCGGGCGCCACTTCGTGCTCTGCGGCCAGGATCCGCGCCATGATCTGGAGCCCTGGGGCCAGAAAGTCTATTTCGGCACCGCCGGTGCGGCGGTCAACATGGTCGATGCCGCAACCGGCAACTACCGCGACTCGACAGTGCGCGATCTCTACGACATTGCCCGCACCGTTGACGCGCTGGAGCATGTGCATTTCTTTCAGCGCTCGGTGGTCTGTCGCGATATCGCACTGCCCTTCGAGATGGACTTCAACACCTGCTATGCCGCGGTCATGGGAACCGCCAAGCATGTTGGCACCAGCTGGGGCAACCCGGATGACATGCCAACCTCGCTCGACATGCTGCATCTCATCGCCGGGTCGGAGGCGGAGTGGCGCGAGCGGCCCTTCGTCAGCCAGTCCAACTGCTTCGTCGTGCCACCCTTGCGCTTTGCCCCCGAGGCCTGCCGCTGCCTTGAGGTGGCGGTCAAGGCCGGCATGCCGGTGTTCCTGGTCTCGGCAGGCCAGGCAGGCGCCACCTCGCCCGCGGCCATCGCAGGCTCGCTCGTTCAGGAAATCGCCGAATGCCTCGCCGGGCTCGTTTACGTCAACGCGGTCCGCAAGGGCGCACCCGCCATCATGGGCCCCTTCTGCTTCGTCTCCGACCTGCGCACCGGCGCCATGTCGGGCGGCAGTCCGGAGCAGGCGTTGCTGTCAGCCGCAGCCGCGCAGATCGTCCATTTCTATGACCTCACCTCGGGCGTTCCCTCCGGCATGACCGATTCGAAGCTGCCCGACATCCAGTCCGGCTACGAGAAGGCCTACAACCATGCGCTCGTTGCCAATGCCGGCGCCAACCTTCTCTATGAGTCGGCCGGCATGGTCGCCAGCCTTCTCGGCTTCAGCATGGAGCAGCTGGTGATCGACAATGACATCATCGGCGCCACCCAGCGCACCGTGCGCGGCATCGACGTGAACGACGAGGCCCTGTCGGTTGAGGCAATCCGCGAAACCTGCCTCGAAGGGCCCAATCATTTCCTTGGCAGCACCCAGACGCTGGCCCGCATGCAGAAGGAATATCTCTATCCCCTGCTGGGCGACCGCACCTCGCCCAAGGAGTGGGACGAGAAGGGCCGGCCGCAACTGGTGGACCGCGCAAACCGCAAGCTCGCCGGCATATTGGGCACTCACTTCCCCGGTCATGTGCCGCGCCACGTCGATGAGCAGATCCGGGCGCGCTTTCCTGTCCGGCTCGCGGCTGAACACATGCGGCCCAGCGCCGCCACGCCCGCCTGAGAGCCGCCATGGCGCCCGACCGCTTCGACACAACGGGCCACACGAGACTCATGAAGGCCGTGGTGACCACAGGCAATGGCGGCTACGACAGGCTCGTCTACCGCGATGTACCCATACCCGTTCCGGCACCGCAGGAGGTGCTGATCCGCGTCGCCGCCGCAGGCGTCAACAACACCGAGATCAATACGCGGCTTGGCTGGTATTCGAACAGTGTTACGGCGGACACGGCTGGCGCTGCTGCCACCGAGGAGCGCGAGGCCCGCCACAAGGCAGATGGCGGCTGGGACAAGCCCACCCCATTTCCCTTCATCCAGGGCACGGACTGCTGCGGCCACGTGGTCGAGGCAGGTTGCAGCGCCGGTGCGCCGCTCATCGGCAAGCGCGTTCTGGTCCGGCCCTGCATGCGCAGATCGGGCTTCGGAAGTCTCGAGACCATCTGGATGGCGTCTGATTTCGATGGCGCCTTCGCCGAATACGTGAAGGTTCCGGCCAGCGAAGTCTTCCCCGTGTCCTGTGGCTGGAGCGACATCGAACTCGCCACCATCCCGTGTGCCTATGGCTCGGCCGAGAATATGCTGAACCGCGCCCGGCTGGGTGCTGGCGAAACGGTGCTGATCACCGGCGCCTCGGGCGGCGTGGGTTCGGCTGCGGTCCAGCTTGCGAAATGCCGCGGCGCCCGGATCATCGGCCTGACCAGCGCCGCCAAGCACAATGCGGTGAAGGCTCTGGGCTGCGATCTCGCACTCAACACCAGCGAGGATCTGATAGACGCTCTGGGGGAAAGCAGCATCGACCTCGCAGTCGACAATGTCGCCGGGACCGGCTTTGGTACGATGCCCAGACTGCTGAAACGCGGCGGCCGGCTTGTGTCGTCCGGAGCCATCGGTGGTCCGATCGTTCAGTTCGACATGCGAGACTTTTATCTCAAGGACCTGACCTTCATCGGCTGCACCGCCTGGGACGAGCCGGTGTTCCCACGGCTCATCAGCCTGATCGAGCAGGGTCGCATCAGGCCACTGGTGGCTGGCATTTATCCGCTGGCCCGGATTGCCGATGCCCAGCGCGCCTTCATGCGGAAGGAGCACGTCGGCAAATTCGTGCTGGTGCCGCCGTCAGCGGCGGGGAACTGATGCCTGCGTCCCGGATTGAAGGAATAAACGGGAACCACCATCACAGCAACCCGAACCACCCTCACACGGTCAGGATCAGCGTCAGCGCAATCGACCACATTGTGAGGCCGATCACGCTCTCCAGAACCACCCAGGCCCTCGGCCTGGCAAACACCGGCGCCAGAAACCTGGCCCCGAAGCCCAGTGTGCTGAAGAAAGCGACCGACCCCAGCGCCGCACCGATCCCGAACAGGGTGGTATGCGGTGCATATTGTGCCGAGATCGAACCCAGCAATACCACCGTGTCGAGATAGACATGCGGATTGGCCCAGGTGATGATCAGGCAGGTGGCGATGACCTGCGCGGCGGGCACCGTGCCCGCCTCTGCCGGCAGCAGCGCTGCCCCACCGCGCCAGGCGGCGCGGAAGCGCAATGCCCCGTAGAAGAAAAGAAAGGCCGCACCCGCCCAGCGCATGGCATCGGCAAGCCACGGCACCAGCCGCAGCAGGCGCCCGAAGCCGCCAACGCCTGCTGCAATCAGCAGCGCATCCGACAGTGCACAGATCGCTACCACGATCGCCACATGCTCGCCCCTGATGCCCTGGCGCAGCACGAAGGCATTCTGTGCCCCGATCGCAACGATCAGGCTGAGCCCGGTCAGGAAGCCCGAAACCAGCGCAATCCACATGTCAGATGTTCCTCGGGCTATCCGGACTATGCAAATTCCAGCAGCAGGTCCTTCGCCTCGACCTGCGAACCGGGATGAACGTGAATGGCCTTGATGGTCGCAGCGCGTTCGGCACGCAGCCCCATCTCCATCTTCATCGCCTCGATGGTAAACAGGAGATCACCCGCCGCAACCTTCTGCCCCGCGGCAACTGCAACTGCCGCAATCGCCCCCGGCATCGGTGCGCCAACATGGGCGGCGTTGCCATCTTCGGCTTTCGCCCGCACTGGCGCCTTGGCCTTCGCCGCACGGTTGGGCACGCGGATGACGCGCGGCTGGCCGTTCAATTCAAAGAAGACCTTGACATCGCCCTCCTCGGTCGTCTCACCCACTGCCTGCAGGCGGATCTCCAGTGTCTTGCCAGGATCGATCTCGACAGAGATCTCCTCGCCCGGCTGCATGCCATAGAAGAAGACCGGGGTCGGCAACGTGCGCACCGGTCCATAGATGCGGTGGCGGCCCATGTAGTCGAGAAAGACCTTGGGATACATCAGATAGCCGTTGAGGTCCTCGTCATCGACGTAGCGCCCGTTCAGGTCCTTTGAAAGCTTGAGTCGGGTCTCCTCGAGATCGACCGGCGGCACCAGCGACCCGGGCCTCACGGTGATCGGCGCCTCTCCCTTCAGTGCCTTCTTCTGCAATGCTGCGGGCCAGCCACCCGGCGGCTGGCCAAGATTGCCCCTCAGCATGTCGACAACCGAATCCGGAAAGGCAACGTCAACCGCCAGATCCTCGATCTGCATGCGCGTCAGCCCCTGCGCCACCATCATCAGCGCCATGTCGCCCACCACCTTCGATGATGGCGTCACTTTCACGATGTCGCCGAACATCTGGTTGGCATCGGCATAGGCCTGCGCCACCTCGTGCCAGCGCGGTTCAAGGCCCATGCTGCGGGCCTGCGCCTTGAGATTGGTGAACTGCCCGCCTGGCATCTCGTGCAGATAGACTTCGGAGGCGGGAGCCTCGAGGCCGCTCTCGAAGGCTGCATACTGGTGGCGCACTCCTTCCCAGTAATTGGAAATCGCACGGATCGCAGCGGCATCCAGTCCGGTGTCGCGCTCGGTGTGGGCAAAGGCCTCGACGATCGAGCCAAGACAGGGCTGCGATGTGCCGCCCGAAAAGGCATCCATCGCGGCATCAATCGCATCTGCACCCGCCTCGGCGGCGGCCAGAATGCTCGCCGCGGCAATTCCGCTGGTATCATGGGTATGGAAATGGACGGGCAGGCCAACCTCTTCCTTTAGCGCCTTCACCAGGAGTCGCGCTGCACCAGGCTTCAGCAATCCAGCCATGTCCTTCAGGCCGATGACATGCGCACCGGCCGCTCTCAGGGCCTTGGCCATGCCGACATAGTATTTGAGATCATACTTTGCGCGCCTGGGATCAAGAATATCGCCCGTATAGCAGATCGCCGCTTCGCAGACGCGCTCCTGCTCAAGCACGGCATCCATCGCAACCCGCATGTTCTCAACCCAGTTCAGGCTGTCGAAGACACGGAACACATCGATGCCGCTTTTCGCGGCCTGGGCCACGAAGGCTTTCACCACATTGTCAGGGTAGGTCGTATAGCCAACTCCATTGGCACCCCGGAGCAGCATTTGCAGCATCAGGTTCGGCATGCGCTCGCGCAGGTCGCGCAGGCGCTGCCAGGGGCATTCCTGCAGGAAGCGGTAGGCCACGTCGAAGGTGGCGCCGCCCCAGCACTCGACACTGAACAGGCCCGGGAGATTTGCCGCATAGGCAGGCGCCACGCGGATCATGTCGATCGAGCGCATCCGAGTTGCAAGCAGCGACTGGTGACCGTCGCGCATGGTGGTGTCGGTGATGAGCAGCCGCTTCTCGGCCAGCATCCAGTCAGCCACGGCTTTCGGGCCTTTCGCCAGCAGCAGGTCGCGCGTTCCGGGCTGCGGCGCACCCTTCAGGCTTGGCGCCACGAGCTCCCGTCCGGACGCAGCTGGCTTCGGCCGCCCTGCAGTTTCCGGGTGTCCATTCACTGCGATGTCGGCGATATAGGTCAGGATCTTGGTTGCGCGGTCGCGGCGCTTCTTGAACTCGAAAAGTTCAGGTGTGGTGTCGATGAACTTCGTCGTGCAGCTGTTGTCCAGGAATTTTGGGTGCTTCAGCAGGTTCTCGACGAAGGCAATGTTGGTCGCCACGCCACGCACGCGGAACTCGGACAAGGCGCGGCTCATGCGGGCGATCGCCTGGTCCGGCGTCTGCGCCCAGGCAGTGACTTTCACCAAGAGCGAATCGTAGAATCGGGTGATGACGGCACCCGCATAGGCGGTGCCGCCGTCAAGTCTGATGCCCATGCCGGTGGCCGAACGATAGGCAGTGATGCGGCCATAGTCGGGGATGAAGTTGTTCTGCGGGTCTTCAGTGGTGACGCGGCACTGCAGCGCATGGCCATACAGGCGCACATCTTCCTGGCGTGCAACGCCCGTTGCCTCGGCGAGCGTCTTTCCCTCGGCGATCAGGATCTGCGCGCGCACGATGTCGATGCCTGTCACCTGCTCGGTCACCGTGTGCTCGACCTGGACACGCGGGTTCACCTCGATGAAGTAGAAACGCCCGGTATCCATGTCCATCAGGAACTCGACGGTTCCCGCGCATTCATAGCCGACATGCGCACAGATACGGCGGCCAAGCTCGCAGATCTCGGCGCGCTGGGCGGCATCGAGATAGGGCGCAGGCGCCCTCTCCACCACCTTCTGGTTCCGCCGCTGTACCGTGCAGTCACGCTCATAGAGGTGGTAGATGGAACCATACTTGTCGCCAAGGATCTGCACCTCGACGTGGCGCGCCCGCTCGATCATCTTCTCGAGATAGCCCTCGCCATTGCCGAAGGCGGATTGCGCCTCGCGGCGGCCCTCCAGCACCTTGGCCTCGAGCTCGTCCGGTCTGCTGATCGGCCGCATGCCGCGCCCGCCGCCACCCCAGCTCGCCTTGAGCATCAGCGGATAGCCGATAGCCTCCGCCTGCCTGGCAATGGCCGCCATGTCGTCGCCAAGAACCTCGGTGGCCGGAATGACCGGCACACCGGCGGCGATCGCCACACGCCTGGCGCTCGCCTTGTCACCCAGCGCCCGCATGGTCTCGGCCTTGGGTCCGATGAAGGTGATGCCCGCTGCCACGCAGGCTTCAACGAAAGCCGGATTCTCCGACAGCAGCCCGTAGCCCGGGTGGATGGCATCTGCTCCGCAGGCCTTCGCCACCCTGATGATCTCGGGGATCGAGAGATAGGCCGCAACCGGCCCCATCCCCTCACCGATCCGATAGGCTTCATCCGCCTTGAACCGGTGCAGCGAAAGCTTGTCCTCCTCGGCATAGACCGCCACCGTCTTCTTTCCGAGTTCGGTCGCCGCCCGCATCACGCGGATGGCAATCTCGCCACGATTGGCGATCAGGATCTTGCGAAAGGATGTCATTCTGCCCCTACCCCGCGGACTTCTCGGCCAGACTGCAACAGACCCCTGGCTTACGGGAGGGTTTAGAGAACCGGCGCCAGATTTGAAAGCCCGACTGGCGGAACTCGCCGGTCAGCCAGCCTCCGCCCCTGACATGGCTTTATTGCCTGAGGGGCCGGGCGGTCAGCGTCCGGCCATCACCCGAGCGCAGCGTGAGCTGGCCCTGCTCATCAAGGGCAAAACCGCCGGCCGTCTCAAGCAGGCTCAGGACCACTTGCTCCTGGTCCATCACCACGGGCTCGCACAGCATCTTTGTCGAACCGAGCTGGCCCACCGCCAAACCTTCGCCGGTCAGGCTGTAACCACCGAAGAAGCGGTTACAGGAAGCCAGGCCGCTGATCTTGCCATCCCCCCCGAATGTCACTGTCGGCACAGCCTCCGCGATCACCGGCCTGCCGGCAATCTCCGTGACCTGCCATTCGCCGCGGAGCAGCGAGACCGGCTCGCCACCACAACCGCTGAAGGTCTTGCCACCGCGCACCACCATCACCGTCCGCGGGAATGGCATGCCTGTCATGCTGTCGGTACAGAGTTTCGCGGCTATGGTCACTGTGAGAGCGCCATCGCCCTGTCCGCCATCATAGATATTGGACTGGCCGTCGACGCGTGGCTGTGGAACGGGTTTCAGGGTCACCGCTTCGCCATCCATGGGACGGAAGGTCAATTCGCCCTCGCCCATGCTGAGTGACCAGAACGGTTCATTGCCCTGCGCCCGGAAGGCATCCGTCCCGTTGGCGAGCGCCGGCACGCTGAGACTGACAACCAGCAACACGACGGCGGCAGCAAAACGAATCATGTCTGTATCTCCCTCAATCCCGGTATCTGTTTTTATTCCTATACCGAAAACTTGACCAAAAGATGTCAGACTTTATCAAGCGCAAGTTGAATCATTTCAGCAATACAGCTTCGGCTTAGTACTGCTGCAAGTTCCGGCCCTCTAGCATTCGGCTTTCTGACCCATTCGGCATGGAGAGTGCGTCATGGCAAGCCGGAGAGATGTTTTGGCTGCGATCCCCGCCACGGGAGCGGCCTTCGCCGTGGCAGGCAGCGCCCTGTTGGAGGGCAGTGCGGCCCGCGCGGCAAATGGCCCTGCCCCGCTTGCGGAGCACTTCCATCCCAAGGGAAAGGCCCCCTCCCCCTTCACTCTCGAGGCAATCCGAACATCGGCCACCAATCTCCCCTTCGCCGACCAGCGAGATTTTGACGAACAGAAAAAGGGCTTCATCGCGCCCATGCCGGATCTCAAGATCATGGCCGATGCCGGCCATGTCGCCTGGGACATGGAGCGTTTCCAGTTCCTCGAGGAAGACCGCGAATTCGACAGCATCCACCCCTCGATGCTCCGCATCGCCAGGCTCAACAACAATTACGGCCTCTATGAAGTGATCCCCGGCATCTATCAGGTGCGCGGCGCCGACCTTTCGGACATCACCTTCGTGCGCGGCAAGACCGGCTGGATCGTGTTCGACCCGCTGGTGTCGGCCGAAGTGGTGCGCGCCGCGGTGAAGCTGTTCCAGGAAAAGGTTGGCGAAGACCGGCCGATCACCGCGGTCATCTACTCCCACACCCACGGCGATCACTGGGGCGGTGTGCGCGGCCTTGACATCAAGGACGAAGACGTGGCGTCGGGCAAGGTGCAGGTCATAGCACCCGTCGACTTCATGGACTTCACCATTTCCGAAAATGTCTTCGCCGGAAACGCCATGAACCGCCGCCTGTTCTATCAGTACGGCCTGCTGCTGCCGGTGTCACAGCATGGTTTCGTCACCCAGGGGCTGGGGCACAAGATCTCGGCTGGCGCGACTGGGCTCATCGCGCCCAACCGGCTGGTCTCGGAGCCGCTCGAGGAGTTCGAGGTCGACGGCGTCCGGATGATCTTCCAGAACACGCCCAACACCGAAGCCCCGCGCGAGATGAACACCTATTTCCCGGACATGAAGGCCCTGTGGATGGCAGAGAACGTCACCGCCACGCTGCACAACATCTACACCTTGCGCGGCGCCCAGGTGCGCGATTCGCTGCGCTGGTCGAAATATATTGCCGAGGCGCTGTACCGCTTCGGTCTCGAGGCGGAGGTGTTGTTCGCCTCGCACCACTGGCCACGCTGGGGCAATGCCCGCATTCAGGAAGTGCTGCGCGACCAGCGCGATCTCTACGCCCACATGAACAATCAGGTGCTGCATCTGGCCAACCAGGGCGTCACCATCAACCAGATCCATAACGTCTATCGTTTGCCAGAGTCGATCCTGCAGAAGTGGCATTGCCGTGGTTATCACGGATCGCCGGAGCACAATGCGCGCGGCGTGGTGCAGCGGTTCCTCGGCTTCTGGGACTGCAACCCCGCAACTCTCGTGCCGCTCTCGCCCGAGGAGTCGGCACCGCTCTACGTCGAGATGATGGGAAGCCAGGCAAGGATCATCGCCCGTGGCCAGGCACTGTTCAACGAGGGCAAATATGCTCTTGCGATGGAGATCGTCAACAAGCTCGTTCAGGCCGAGCCGCAGAACGAGGCCGCCAAGGACCTGCTCGCCGACATTTTCGAGCAGTTGGGCTACCAGCAGGAGAATCCGGGACTGCGCAACAGCTTCCTCGCTGCTGCCTATGAGCTGAGATCAGGAATTCCGCAGGGCGCGGCAGCGAGCTCCAGCAGCCCCGATGTGATCCGCGCCATGTCTACCGAGCTGTTCCTGAACTTCCTGGCAATCAAGATGGACAGCCGCAAGGTCGAGGGCCTGAGCTTCGTCATGAATTTGGTGACGCCAGACAATGGCGAGAGATTCATCGTGGAGCTTGCGAATGCCACGCTCACCAATATCCAGGGCTTCGAGGCCCAGACGCCGGACCTGACCCTGACCATCAACCGTGCCGATCTCGAGCTCACCATGATGGGAGTGAAGAAACTCGAGGACCAGCTCAAGGACGGCACCGCCAAAGCCGATGGCGATATCAGCATCCTCGGCAAGCTGGCAGCAGCCATGGTGGAATTCGATCCTCGCTTTGAAATCATGCCCGGCACCAAAGCCCGGACGGGTGCTGCGACCACAGCACCGGCGGATGCCTATGAGGCGGAACCGGGCCATGTCATCGCCGAGTAGAGCGATGGACACCACGCCCCAGCTGACAGGACTGCTGCAGCTTCCGGCGCTGGCTCTGATGTTGTTGGTGGCTGCGCCCGCGCCGGCCGCCGCCAACGAGGAAGAGGCCGCCCTTGCCACTCAGCTCGCAAACCCGATAGCAAATCTCATCAGTGTTCCTTTCCAGGGCAACTATGACGGCAACATCGGTCCGGAGGAGGACGGCGAGAAGCTGTTCGTGAATTTCCAGCCGGTCATTCCCTTCACGCTCAATCAAGACTGGAACCTGATCTCCCGTACCATTCTGCCCATCACCTGGCAGGATAGTGTCTTTCCAGGCGCGGGTACCCAGTTCGGCTTTGGCAACACGCGCCAGAGCCTGTTCTTTTCCCCCAGCACGCCCAGCCACGGAATCCTGTGGGGCGCAGGGCCTATCTTTCTTGTGCCGACTCACACCGAAGAACTTCTCGGACTCGATACCTGGGGCGTGGGCCCCACTGCCGTCGGCCTGTGGCAGGGCAAGGGCTGGACTGTTGGCATACTGGCCAATCAGATCTGGTCGGTGGCGGGAGATCAGGATGAAGAAATCAATGCAGCGTATTTGCAGCCCTTCATCAGCTACACCACCCCCAACGCCTGGACTTTCGCGGTCAACTCCGAAAGCACCTATGACTGGGATCGCGACACCTGGAGCGTTCCGATCAATGTCGTCGTGTCGAAGCTCGTGAAGGTGGGAGGCAAAGTGCCTGTCAGCATCTTCGGCGGCGTTCGCTACTGGGTCGACGCTCCCGAGGACATTGGCCCCGAGGGCTGGGGCGCGCGATTCGGTTTCACGCTTCTGTTGCCGCGCAACCGCTCATGAGGCGGCGTGAGTTCCCATCCCCCCCACCAATCCAACCGGAGTGATATTCATGCCAATACCAAAGATCTTGTCGATTGCAGCAGTGCTCGCAGTTTTTGCCTTCAGCGGATACATGACTTTCACCAGCGAGGCCGAAGCGCAGTCAAGAAACCAGGCGCCAACCAGCCGGTCCTGTTCGGAGCAGGCTGAGCGCTATGCCGACCGGAACTTCCGGCGCACCACGGCAGGCGGCGCACTGCTGGGCGCGGGCGTTGGCAGTGCAGTTGGTCGCAACAGCAATGTCTCGCGCAACGCAGCGCGTGGTGCGCTGATCGGAGGCGGTGCAGGCATGCTGCGCTCCAACAGCCAGTGGAGGACGCTCTATGACCGCGCCTACCGCGACTGCATGCGCCGCCGGGGGCCCTGAACAGTCCCGCCAGTCGGATCAGTGCCGCTCGTACCGCAGCACCAGCCTCTCGACCGAGACGACGATCAGGAACAGCACGATCGCCAGCAGCGAGCACAGGGTGATCGCAGCATAGAGCCTGCCTGACTGATAGTTGAAGGTGGCCTGGATGATCATGGCGCCAAGCCCCTTGTCGGAACCGATCCATTCGCCCACCACGGCGCCAATGACGGCGGTTGCGGATGCAATGCGCAGCGACGCGAAGAGGAAAGGCATGGCCCGCGGCAGCCGCAGCTTCCAGAGCGTTTCCAGGCGTGACGCTGAGAGCACGCGAAACAGTTCGAGCTCGTTGGCGCTAGGCGAGTCGAGCCCGCGCAACATGTTGACCAGTGTCGGGAAGAAACAGATGACTGCCGCGATGATGATCTTCGGCATCACGCCGAGCCCGAAGATCAGCACGATCACCGGCGCAAGGGCGAGAATGGGAATGGTATTGAAAAACAGGATCACCGGGAAATAGGCCGCCTGCAGATAGCGGTTGAAGATGAAGATCACAGCCAGGACGATCGCCACGCCATTGCCGAGCAGAAAGCCCATCACGGCCTCATGCACGGTTGGCCAGAAATTGCTCCACAGCAGCGGGCCTTCCTTGGCAAAGATCCGTGAGATCTCGAGCGGCGTGGGCAGGATGTAGGACGGAACGCCCGCGAGCGGCAGCAGGAACTGCCATGCCACGATGACGGACAGCGCACCCGCCACTGCAAGAATGCCGTTCAGAGGCTGCGGAACGTCCTGTCTCATGCGGCCATCAGCATTTTTCAAGCTCGCGGCGCAGGCTGGCCATGGTTTCGACAAGGCGCGGATCCTCACGCCGCAAGTCGCCCCCGGACTTGAGCGCCTCCATGTCGTGAACCGCATGGAGGCGGCCGGGATTGGCAGCAAGCACCATCACCCGCTGGCCCAGATAGGCCGCTTCCATGATGGAATGCGTGACGAACAGAATCGTCGTACCTGTCCGCCTCCACAGCTTCAGCAATTCGTCATTGAGCCGGTCGCGGGTGATTTCATCGAGTGCGCCGAAGGGTTCGTCCATCAGCAGAATGCGGGGCTGCGAGATCAGGGCACGGGCAATCGCCACCCTCTGCCGCTGTCCGCCGGAGAGTTGCGCGGGATACCGGTGCTCGAGGCCCGAAAGCCCCATCAGGGTGAGAAGCTCCTTGGCGGAGGGCGCCTCTTCCCGCGCCGGAGCCCGTCCCACGTCATTGGGCAGCATCACGTTCTGCAGCGCGGTCCGCCACGGCAGCAGGGTTGCGTCCTGAAACACGAAGGACACATCCCGCCGCCGCCGTGCCTCCTCCGCCGCACTGCCGAGCACGCTAAGCGTTCCAGACAGCGGCGGCAGAAGATCCGCGACCGCCCGGAGAAAGGTCGACTTGCCGCAGCCTGAAGGCCCGATGATGGTGATGAAGTCACCCTGCGGCACATCGAGGTCAAAATCCTGCAGCACCGCCACAGCCCGCCCCGAGAGACCCCGGTAGCCAAGACTAAGCCCCCGCGCCGAGATGGCGGGGCTGTGGCGCTGCTCTGGCATCACTCGGTCAGATCTTCGGACGCACGTCCTTCGTCATGTCGAGGATCTTCGTCGTATAGACGTCCTCGAGCTTGGGCCTGCCCTGCTCATACTGCTTCAGCGCATCGAACATGGCGATCTGCTCCTCGATCTTTGCGGGATCGAAGGTTCCCCAGCCATTCTGCGCGGTCGCAGCATCGAAGCTCAGCTTCATGATGAGATCGATGGTCTTGAGCTCCCATTCGAGGCTGTTGTCAGGATGGGCTTCAACCAGCTTCTTGACGGCTTCCTGCGGATTCTCCTTTGTCCAGGCCCAGCCCCTGGAGGCAGCGCCGATGAACTTGGCGAGGATATCGGCATTCTTCTCGATCGCCTCATCAGTGGCGAAGTAAACATTCGCATAGGATGGCAGCCCCATGTCGCTGACCAGGAGGTCGATGCGGTCTGGGCCCAGAACGGAAAGCGCCTGGGTATTGGTCACCCAGCCGCCGATGGCATCAACTTCGCCACGCTCCAGCGGAGCCTTGTCGAAGCCGACGTTGACGATGGTGATCTGCGAAGGATCGAGATTGTTCTTGGCGATCACCGCGTCGATCACCACCCGTGCCGTAGGCTGGATTCCGATCTTCTTGCCGATCATGTCAGCAGCCGAGCGGACCGGCGCCTTGGGCAGCGAGGCAAGTGCATAGGGCCCGGTGCGGAAGCCGCAGGCGAGAATCTTGACCGGCACGCCCGACGCCCGTGCCGCAACCAGCTGGGTTGATTCCGAGAACTGGCCAAGCGTGGCCTCACCGGAAACGACAGGCGGAACGGTGGCGGAGTTGGGGCCACCGGGGTTGAACTCGACATCGAGCCCGGCGTCCTTGAAGAAGCCCTGCTGGACTGCCATCACGTCGCCGATCTGACCATTGGAGATGAGCCAGTCGAGCTTGATGATGA
>NZ_JBIIDX010000092.1:0-14486 GCF_044238155.1 Aestuariivirga sp.
CAGGGCGATGAACTTGTAGAAGGCGCTGACGGTAAGTGTCATGGCAAGCGATCCTAAACGTTTTCGGGCCCCGCTGTCTTGGGTCATGCCCCTTGCCCTGTGGCGGATTTTGCCTTCTACTCAGGTACTGGAACTGTACGACAGGGAGATGCGATTATGAAGCTTATCAAACGGACTGTCATTGCCGCTGCAGCGCTAGTCGTTTTGAGCTTGCCAGCTGCTGCTGGTGGCAAGATCGGCAATTGCGAGGTGTCAGGCGAAAAAGGCTCGATCCCCATCGCCACCCCAGCCAAGGCGGGGCAACTCACGGTGGAAGTCTCTCTCCCGGCACCAATCTGGTGGAACGGCGATGACCCGGCGGCCATCAAGGACGGCATGGAATACTGCATGGCGGCGGAAATCGCCTGGCGGGCGGGATATGACAAGCTGGAGGTGGTGAATGTCGGCTGGGATGCGCTCATTGCAGGTCAGACCGAGGGGTTTGATCTCGCCATGTCGCAGATTTCCATCACCGAAGAGCGGAAGAAGGTACACGACTTCTCGGTGCCTTACTTCGGTTCCGACATTGGCGTGCTTGCGCGCAAGGATGCGCCTGTGGACGGAACCTCCATCAAGTCGGCGCGGGTTGGTGTACAGCAGGCCACCACTGGGGCGGCCTTCGCCCAGGACACGCTGGGTCTCACCGATGTCCTCGTCTACCCGGAACAGGGTGACATGTTTACCGCACTTCGCGCCGGCCAGATCGACGCGGCGATGACCGATACCTCGATCGTGCTAGCGGAAGAGAAGGCGAATCCTGATACAGTTGCAATCGCAGGTCAGTACAAGACCGGTGAAACCTACGGCGCGATCTATCCGAAGGGCAATGCCAACAACGCCATCCTGGACAAGATCATCCAGTCGATGATTGACGATGGCACGGTCGCTAAACTCGGTGCCAAATATCTTGCGGCGGCCTGGGGCAAGGACCCCGCTACGGTTCCCTACTTTACACCTTGAGCCATGGACCCCCGCCGACTGAGTCGGCGGGGGTCATCCAGCCCCCGTGACGACACCCCCTCACGCCCGACTGCCACACCGCGCTGATGGGCTGGCGCTTGCAGCTCTGCTGTTTGCAGCGCTGTGCACGCTGTCGGCCTACGGCGCGACAAGCCTTGTGGCGGCAGCGCTTGGCGATCTTGGTGTGATGAACGTCGGTTGGAAAGCCATGTTGTGGCTGAGCATTGCCGCCACGGCCTGCTTGTTTCTTCCTGCGGTTCGTGCGCTCACTGCTGTACGTCGGGCAAGTACTGCGCTGGCAACCGGTGATCTCGTCAGCGCTCGCATCGAGACTGCGGCCGCCCGGGAGCATGGCTGGCTGACCTTCGGGTGGGGTGCGTTTGCGCTCATCATTCTGGGCTTTGCCAGTTTCGTGGTGATGAATGACGTTGCGGTAGGACATACGTTTTTCTTCCTGCCCCTGATTCAGGACAAGTGGTGGCAAGTGACGCGCCAATTTCTGATCAACAATATCTTCATCTTTGTCGTCGCAGAAATTCTTGTACTGGCTTGGGGCCTCGTTGTGGCATTGGCGCGCCTCATGCCCGGAAGGGCGGGTCAGCCGATCCGCGCCCTTGCTATTCTCTATTGCGATATCTTTCGAGGCCTTCCGGCCATCGTAACCCTTTACCTGATTGGTTTTGGCATACCGACCTCCGGTCTCCCCGACCTGATCGTGCCCCATATCGTTGGCCTGTTCACCGATCTGTCGGCAATGACAGTTGCCGAGCAGCGTGCCGCAACTCGCATTCCTGTCATGTGGTGGTGCATTCTGGCGCTTACCCTCACCTACGGTGCCTATGTAGCGGAGGTCTACCGGGCTGGGATCGACAGCATTCACTGGAGCCAGATCGCTGCGGCGCGCTCGCTTGGCCTTTCATACATGCAAACCATGCGGTATGTCGTGGTACCGCAGGCCGTGCGCCGGATCTTGGCGCCTTTGCTCAATGACTTTATAGGCCTACAAAAAGACACGGCGCTCGTCCAGGTTGTGGGCGTGATTGACGCCTTCAATCAGTCACGCATCATTGCATCAAATGCATTTAATCTTTCGGCTGTCACTATCGTGGCGATCCTGTTCGTAATTATCACCATTCCACAGGCGCGCTTTGTCGATCGGCTCATTGATCGAGACAATGCCCGCATGCGGGCCGGTGGCTAAGCATGGCCTTCCTGGAAATCCTCAACGTCGAGAAGGAGTTCGGAGCTATACGTGTTTTGCGCGGCGTGAATTTGAGGGTCGATGAGCATCAGGTAGTATGCCTAATTGGACCATCAGGCTGTGGAAAATCCACGCTGCTGAGATGTATCAACGGGCTTGAGTCGATCCAGGGTGGCGAGATCCGGCTCAGGGATGATCGGGTGTCTGGACCTGGGGTTGACGTCAATCGGCTACGTCGTGACGTTGGCATCGTCTTCCAGAGTTTCAACCTGTTTCCGCACATGAGCGTTCTCGAGAACGTGACGCTGGCACCGATCAAGGTGCTGAAGCTTGCTCGCGAAGAGGCAGAGGCGAGAGCCATGACGCTCTTGAAGCGTATCGGCCTCGAAGCCAAATCGGGCGATTACCCGGACCGCCTGTCTGGTGGCCAACAGCAACGGGTCGCCATTGTGCGGGCTTTGGCTATGGAACCGAAGCTGATGCTGCTGGACGAGGTCACTTCAGCGTTGGATCCTGAGCTTGTCTCGGAAGTCTTGAACATCATACGGGACCTCGCTCTGCAGGGCATGACCATGCTTCTTGCCACTCATGAGATGGGTTTCGCCCGCGAGGTGGCGTCAAAGGTATGCTTTCTCTACGAGGGTCAGGTGCATGAGGAAGGGCCGCCAGCACAGATCTTTTCCGATCCCAAGCAAGAGCGCACCCGCGCCTTTCTGAGGCGCATCATCGAGGCTGGCAGGCTCTGAGGCGCTTGCCAGCCGGGCGGCTGGGGGCTATACCGCGCCGCATTCCGAACAGACTGAAACCACGAGGATATTCATGGCTATCGAACGCACCTTCTCGATTATCAAGCCCGACGCCACGCGCCGCAACCTTACGGGCGCCATCAACTCCAAGATCGAGGGTGCGGGCCTGCGCATCATTGGCCAAAAGCGTGTGCGCTGGAGCAAGGCTGACGCTGAGGCTTTCTACGCGGTGCACAAGGAGCGTCCATTTTTCAACGATCTCGTCGCCTTCATGATCTCCGGCCCAATCGTGGTGCAGGTCCTGGAAGGTGAAAACGCGGTAGCGAAATATCGTGAAGTTATGGGTGCAACAAATCCGGCCAACGCCGCTCCTGGGACTATCCGCAAGGAATTCGCGGAGTCAATCGAGGCCAATTCGGTGCATGGATCCGATTCACCTGAAAACGCCAAGATCGAGATCAATCAGATATTCAAGCCCGGCGAAATCATCGGTTGAAGCAGACGCCGGTGTGGACCGTCCTTTACGTCGTGGCGATCGTGCTGGTGAACTGGATGTTCACTGCCATCGCACCCTGGACGACCCCGCTCGGCGATCTTTATCTCGCGAATGTGGTGGTTGGCTTTGTTTTCGTGTTGCGCGACTATGCGCAGCGCGAGGTCGGCCACCTCATCTTGTTGGGCACGGCGGCGGCGGGCATTCTTACCTGGCTCATGGTCGATCCCGCCATCGCAGTCGCTTCAGTTACCGCGTTCGCACTATCGGAAACAGCCGACTGGGGTGTCTATTCCTTGCTCCGCCGGCCGCTTTCTCAGCGTATCCTGATCTCCAGCATCATAGCCGTGCCGCTCGATACGCTGGCCTTCCAATATCTGGCAGGATATCTGACGCCGGCAGCGTTCCTGACTGAAGTCGTGAGCAAGGCAGTGGGCGTATTTGTTGTCTGGTATCTGCTGAGGCTGCGTGACTCCCGCCGGCCCATGGCGGTGTGAGCAATCGTAACTTGCTTAGAGACTAAGTTTGCGATTGTTCCACTCGAACGTGAATTCACTCAAATCGCAGTGTCGTTTGGCGGGTTCCTTCGCTTTCATGCTTTTGACAGGATGATATCAGCCCCCCGCCAGCCCATCATCATAGATGGTGCATTGGTGTTTCCGGCGATAAGGTTTGGAAACACCGAGGCGTCGCACACACGAAGGCCTTCAAACCCGTGCACGCGGAGGTTGGTATCTACGACCGACTGCCTTGGGTCTGAGCCCATGCGACAAGTGCAGGAATGGTGATAGACCGTGCCGCTGCGCTGGCGGAAATCGTTGATCAGATCGTCGTCACTTGTCACAACTGGACCGGGACGCAGTTCTTCGTCCATCAGGCTCTTCATAGGCTCCTGTGAGGCGATAACACGCAGGAATTTTACCGCCGAGAGCATTTCCTCAACATCACTTTGCGTTGAGAAAGCGTTGAAGATGATCTTCGGATGTGTGAACGGATCTGGTGACTTGATCATGACCGAACCCGAGCTGGTGGGCCGGCAGTTGGACAGCCCCAGTGACAGCCCGGAAAACGGATCTGGGTTCAGTATCGGCCGCTCGCCGGGCCTCGGAATCAGTGTCGAGAATGCCTGCATGTAGAGCTGCATGTTGGGCCGGGGCAGATCGGGACTGGTTCGGAAGAACCCACCACCCTGATTGATGCTGAGCGCCAGCGGGCCTTTTCGGAACAACAGGTATTGAAGACCTGCCCTGAGCTTGCCCCACCACGGGCGCAGTTCATCATTGAGGGTCGGTACCTTCATGCGCCAAGTGTAGTTGATTCCGTGATGATCCTGCATGCGGGAACCGACGTTGGGGTTGTCATGCAACACTGGAATGCCGAGTGACTGCAGCAGTGCGCCAGGTCCGATGCCGGAAAGCTGAAGAAGCTGTGGCGAGTTAATGGCGCCCCCGGCCACGATCACCTCTCTGGCGCGAACCTTGAGCGGCTTTCCGTTTTTCGTGTATTCAACGCCGACTGCACGCTTCCCCTCAAATAAGACGCGTGTGGTGTGGGCATGGGTTTCAACAAGGAGGTTGTGGCGTCTCATCGCCGGGTGAAGGAAAGCGCGTGCGGCTGATAGGCGGCGACCATTCTTGATGGTGAACTGATAGAGGCCGACACCCTCCTGGCTGATGCCATTGAAATCTGGCGTATAGGCAAGGCCCGCTGCCTTCGAGGCTTCGATAAAGGGCCGACACAGCGAATGGGCCTGATCTGCCAGATCCGAAATGAACACTGGTCCACCTCGGCCGCGAAGCTCAGGATCGCCGGCACCATAGTCCTCCATTGCCCGATAGACAGGCAGCACATCATCCCAGCCCCAGCCAGTGTTTCCGGCCGCCTTCCAGTCCTCGTAATCGTCACGGTGTCCACGGATATAGACCATGGCGTTGATCGAAGATGAGCCACCCAGCAGCTTGCCGCGAGGATAGAAGTCACGCTGCCCGTTGAGACCTGGGTCGGATTCGGCCTCATACATCCAGTTAACGCGCCGGTCATAGAAGGTCTTGCCGTAGCCCAAAGGCATCTGGACATAAAAACGATGGTCGCTGCCGCCTGCCTCCAGCACCAGCACACGATTCCGGCTGTCGGCACTGAGACGATCGGCCAGGACCGAGCCTGCCGAACCCGCGCCCACAATGATGTAATCAAACTCTGTTTGCACGCTATGTTGCCCGGTGGTGAAGACGAGAGGTCATTTGACCCATTTTGATCATTTAAAACAAGTGGTTCCGTCTCAACACCGGTTAGAAATTTTCATCGCTTACCAGGCCTGCCAGCTGCTAGAAGATTAGGGTTGATGGGAGGGTGCCTGCATGAAAGTCAAAGATCTTAGAGTTTTCATCGTTGGTAACCCGCCGCCCTCCTGGGGCGGGCGCTATTTTACCTTCGTGAAGCTCACCACGGACAATGGCATCACCGGCATTGGCGAATGCTATGGGGCCAGCTTTGGGCCTCGGGCCATGACTGCGATGATCGAGGACACATTTGCGCGCTACGTGGACGGTATGGACCCTTTTCATCTCGAGGCAATGTGGCGCAAGGCCTATGGCTCGGGCTACACGCTACGGCCCGACCCCTCACTGATGGGGGTGCTCTCGGGGCTCGAAATCGCGCTGTGGGATATCAAGGGCAAGGCGGTCGGCAAGCCTGTCTACGAACTGCTCGGTGGCCGCGTACATGAGAAGCTTCGCTCCTATACCTACATCTATCCAGATCCTGCCAAGGGCCAGGACTCGACGATTTTCTGGAATGCCGAACAATCCGCCGAGCAGGCCGCACATTACGTCAAACGCGGTTTCACTGGAGTCAAGTTTGATCCCGCGGCCCCATACTCGGCCTTTGACCCCCGCCAGCCCTCTCTTGAGTCGATGGAATTGTGCGTGAAGTTCTGCAAGCTGATCCGTGAAGCGGTGGGCACCAAGGCCGATCTTCTTTTCGGTACGCACGGCCAGTTCACCACATCAGGTGCGATACGCTTTGCCAGGAAGATCGAGCCCTTTGATCCGTTGTGGTTCGAGGAGCCTACCCCGCCTGAAAAGCCCGAAGACATGGCATTGGTCGCGCGAGCCACATCCATTCCTGTGGCAACCGGCGAGCGCCTTACCACAAAGTATGAATTCGCCCGCGTTCTGGAATGCCGCGCCGCTTCAATCCTGCAGATGGCGCTGGGCCGTGTGGGCGGCTTGATGGAGGCAAAGAAGATCGCTGGCATGGCGGAAACCTACTATGCGCAGATCGCACCGCATCTTTATGCTGGTCCTGTCGAGGGTGCGGCCAACATCCACTACGCTGCGTCGCTGCCAAACTTCCTGATTCTTGAATCGATCGAGGAGTGGGGTGGATTTCATTCCAAGATACTCAAGAAACCGATTCATTGGCAGGATGGATATGTGATCCCGCCAGAGGAGCCTGGGCTTGGTATTGAGCTCAATGAGGAAGTGGCAGAAGCTCATCCCTATATTGGCAACAACCTCCATCTCGAAATGACCAATCGGCCGCTACGCAAGGAAGAATAGATTATGCATTATGGTTACATCGGACTTGGAAATCTTGGCGGCCATCTTGCACATTCGCTTGTCAGAAAGGGCTACAAGCTCACGGTTTTTGATCTCGATCCGTCGCTTGCCGCACGTCATGTAAGGGATGGTGCGGCCTTGGCTAAATCGCCGGCTGAGCTGGCAGCGAAAGTTGATCATGTGTTTACCTGTCTTCCTTCGCCCACGGTGTCGGAAAAGGTGCTGGCCGAGATCCTGACCACCCTCAAGCCAGGTTCAACGTGGATCGAGAACTCCACCAACGGCCGCGACGAAATGCAACGCCTCGCCGCCAAGGCAGAGGCCAAAGGTGTGAAAGTTCTGGAGGCGCCGGTCACGGGCGGCGTGCACCTGGCTGCACGCGGTGAAATAACCGTTCTGGTCGGTGGTGACAAATCAGTCTTCGAGCTTCACAGGCCGGCGCTGGAGATCATCGGCAAGAAGATCTTCCACATGGGTCCGATCGGGTCTGCTGCTGTCATCAAGGTGATTACGAACATGCTTGCCTTCATCCATCTGGTCGCTGATGCCGAGGCGCTGATGCTTGCGAGGCGCGGTGGACTCGACCTCGGCCAGGCCTGGGCAGCCATCACTGCGTCGTCCGGAACCAGCTTCGTCCATGAAACGGAAGGCCAACTCATTCTCAATGGCAGCTACGATATTGCATTCACTATGGACCTGGCGCTGAAGGACTTGGGTTTTGCCATGAATTTCGGCAAGGAATTCGGTGTGCCTTTGGATCTTGCCTCGATGACTCAGCAAACCTTCATGAAAGGCAAAGCCGCATACGGTGGCGCGGCGCAGTCCACACAGATTGCAAAGCTTCTCGAGGATTTGTTGCACACCGATCTCCGCGCACCTGGCTTTCCTGCGCGCCTGGAGTAACACTCAATCACTGCTGACGAAATCGGCTCAACCCGATCCTGTGGTGAAATCCTTTCTCCCGGCACGCAACGCTTTTCTGCACTTTCAGTCTATGAAATGCTTTTCATGGCGTGTTGTATTGTGTGAATCACTTGATCTGCGCCTCCTCAATCTGGTTTAGATCGAGGTTGCTAATGACGTGCTTGTGAGGCGTGAGTCGATAGCGAATGTTGGCTAAAAGCTGCGAAGGGATGCCGCAAGGTGACATTGTTCTCACGAAGGATAAATCCACGCCAGCCGGTCTGCGGAGATCCCACAGCGCTGCGTGGCGCTTTGCTTCCAAGGTTCGTCTTCATCGTGCTTCCGCAGTTTTCGCGCCCCTTTTGCGACTAGTGCGGTGAGATCTCCACATGGACTTCGGGCGCAGTACTCCGTTTCAGGACCAGCGCATCCTGCTTTTCTTAGCGGCGGTGCTGGTCGTCGCTACGTTTGGATTATCATCCTACCTCTATATTAATGCTGACGTTGCTTTCTTGGTGTGGGCTGCAGATCAAGTTCTTGGGCCTGCAGTCTACGGAAGGGACATTCTCGACGTAAATCCGCCGTTGTGTATGCTGATCTACGTGCCGGCCGCATTGCTTGCGCAGTTCATCGGGTTTGACTGGGGCATACGGATATGGATGCTATTCTTGTCCTTGCTGGCGCTTCTCGTCCTTTGGCAAGTGGCAGATAGATCCCTGCGTGCATCAGTTGCAACGGTGCTGGTGCTGTTCTTGATCCTCGCCTACCCGCATCACTATGCGCAGCGCGAACAGATTGCCTTCCTGCTATGCGCGCCTTATGTGGCTGGGCCGAGTCAACGCCGGTCCTGGGGCCTGGCAAGTGGTATCATGGCTGGTATCGGCTTCTTGATGAAGCCATATTTTCTGATTCCCCTGGCTTTGGTATTTGCTTTGCGCCGAAGGCTTGGCGATGAAGAGCGCGCCATTCTGCTGGTGGGCATTGCCTATGGCCTCGTTCTGGTTTTCTTCTTTCAGCCCTATCTGTTTGAGATGGTACCGGCGGCAACCGCGACATATTGGGCAATTTCCTATTCTTGGTACCAGATTGCTTTGCAGGTTGTCGTGGTTCTGGTGGGTATTGCGCCCTTCGCTATGGGGGGTGCTGTGCTGCTGGCTGCTCGTCCATTTCTGATGGCGACGCTAGGTTTTACGATAGCAGCAGTACTTCAGAGCAAGGGTTTTATGTATCATTTTATACCAGCATTTGGATTCCTGGTTATGTCGCTGACAGTTGGCATCAGCAACCCAAAGCAAACAGCCGCCAAGGTGGCCGGCCTGATCCTGCTGTTGCAAGTCGCGTGGTTGTCTGGGATTGTTGGACTATGGCTGAGCTATCGGCAGCAGACGACCCAAGTCAATTCAAGGATCCAATACGAGATCGATCGGGCTGGGTCCTTCGCATCTTTGCATCCCAATCCCTTTCCAGCGTTTCCAGCGGCGATCTATACTCATTCAAAGTTCACAGGAATTGCAATTTGTCAGATCTTTCTTCCCGCAGTCAAACAACTTCTTGCAGAACAAGACGCCGGAAAATCGAATATGGCATATGAATTGGCGCTCTCTCAGGCAAAACGCGAGCTTGGTAGAAAGCCTAATCTCGTTTTCACCACCAACAAAAATCATGATGGTACGTCGTTCAATTACCTTGATTGGCTTCTGCGGGATGAAGAGTTTCGCGATCTCTGGAAGGACTATGAGGACTATCGTATTATTGGTCCGTATTCGCTCTATCGTCTCAGATAGACAATCGTTGTGACGTGAGTGAGCAGTTTGATCCAAATGGCCGGGCGGTTATTGCTTGATCTATCGGACGGACGATCTGAATGATTGCAAGACGAGTGTGGTTGCTCATGCGGCATGGGCGCCTGCGGATTCAGACGGAGCAGGCCGTGAGGTCTGGCCCCGTCTGCAGTCCCTACAGGGTTCAGTCTTCCGAAAGAAACCGGTGAATGATGGCACCAGCAAGTCCACCCGCGATCGGTGCCAGCCAGAATAGCCAGAGCTGCTGTATGGCCCAGCCATCTGCAAACAACGCCACGGCAGTCGAGCGCGCGGGGTTCACCGATGTATTGGTCACGGGGATGGAAATCAGGTGAATCAGTGTCAGTGCGAGTCCGATGGCCAGGGGGGCGAAGCCGGCGGGCGCATTCTTGTGGGTAACACCGAGAATCACCACGAGGAACATGGCGGTCATCACCACCTCGCACACCAGTGCGGCTGTGAGCGAATAACCGCCCGGTGAATGTTCGCCGTAACCGTTCGACGCAAATCCTCCCGTCACGGAGAAATCCGCCTTGCCGCTGGCGATGAGATAGAGCACCAGGGCGCCAAATGCACCGCCGAGCACCTGGGCGACGACATAACCAGGTACGCTGCTCCAGCTGACACGGCCTGCAGCCGCGAGCCCCACGGTGACAGCTGGGTTGAAATGCGCGCCGGAAACATGGCCTACAGCATAGGCCATGGTGAGAACGGTAAGCCCGAAGGCAAGGGCCACGCCAGCAAAGCCGATTCCGAGTTCTGGCACGCCTGCCGCCAATACGGCGGCACCACAGCCCCCCAGCACCAGCCAGAATGTTCCGAAGAACTCCGCCCCCAGTTTCTTGATCATAGTTTCACGTCTCCTCTGTTGAGCCGCCAGTCGTTTCTGGTGGCAGCGTGGACAAGAATTAAGAATCGCAAGATAGCGCAGGAACTGCTGGAGATTGTCTTTTCACCGGCAATCGGGCAAGTCCTGTCTGGCCTCGCCTTGATTGACTTTCAGCTGCAAGATCCCTATGTGGCTCTTGTGACGCCGCCGGGCCTCCATGGCGCACCTAGCCCGGCGTGCCTTTTCAAGCTGAACAAAGCCGCCAGATTGGTCTCTCTCACCGCATGAACTTCTCCGAGCTCGGACTGAGCCCCAGAACCCTCGAGGCGATAAGCGCCGCTGGCTACCAGACCCCGACACCCATTCAGGCAGAGGCCATTCCGCCCGCCTTGCAGCGTCGCGACGTCATGGGCCTTGCCCAGACCGGTTCCGGCAAGACGGCAGCTTTCGTGTTGCCGATGTTGTCGCTGCTCGAAAAGGGAAGGGCGCGGGCACGGATGCCGCGCACCCTCATTCTTGAGCCAACCCGTGAACTTGCCGATCAGGTGCGGGAGGCCTTTGAAACGCTTGGAAGGCTCCACAACCTGTCTGTAGCGCTGCTGATCGGGGGCGTGGCCTTCGAGCCGCAAGCCTTGAAGATCGATCGCGGTGCCGACGTGGTAATTGCGACTCCGGGCAGGCTGCTGGACCATTTCGAGCGTGGCAAGCTTCTCCTCACCGGCATCGACATGCTGGTGATCGACGAGGCAGACCGCATGCTGGATATGGGCTTCATTCCTGACATCGAGCGAATTTGCAAGCTCCTGCCCTTCACCCGGCAGACTCTGTTCTTCTCGGCCACCATGCCGCCGGAAATCCAGCGGCTAACCACGGCCTTCCTGCATAACCCGGTGCGCGTCGAGGTTTCACGGCCATCGTCCACGGCCGAGACCATCACCCAAATGCTGGTAAAGGCTCCGCATGAGGCGAAGGCCAAACGGGAGACATTGCGCCAGCTTCTTCGGACGCAGACCAATGTGAAGAACGCAATTATCTTTGCAAATCGCAAGACCACCGTTGCGCTGCTGGAGAAGTCGCTGGCCGTACACGGCTTCAGTGTCGGCGCTCTTCACGGCGACATGGATCAATCTGCCCGGCTCAAGACCCTCGCCGGCTTCCGGGCGAACGAGATCACCTACCTCATTGCTTCGGATGTTGCAGCTCGCGGACTTGATATTCCGGAGGTGAGCCATGTCTTCAATTTCGATGTGCCAACCCATGCTGAAGACTATGTCCACCGCATTGGCCGTACCGGTCGCGCAGGTCGTGAGGGCCAGGCCTTCACGCTGGTTACTAGCGAAGAGGGAAAGCAGTGGAAGGCAATCGAGTCGCTGATCAAAAAAGAAGTTCCATATTTTGCGTTGAGTGAAGAGGCCCAGGCAGCGATTGAGACCCGCGCCGCAGAGCCTGATCGGCCACGCCGGGAGCGTAGCCCCCGGCCCGAGCGGCGTCCGCGCCGTGAGGTGCCTCAGGGCGATCTGCGCGCTGAAAATGAGCCATCTCGCGAGGAGCGTGCCGTACCGCTTTCAAGGCAGGAGCGCGAACCGAGGCCAGCGCGAGCCTCGGGTGCCGTGCGGGAGAAGAGAGAGGCACAGGATGCCCCCGATCACCGTGGCTTCACCGAGCAGACAGTGCCTGCCTTCCTCATGCGAAGTGTCAAGTCAGTTCAACCCTCGTGATTCAAAGCCGCTCCTGGCTCACTGGCGGTGGCCGGCCGGACGGGAGAAGTTGTGGATCACGCGGTAGGCTTCAAGTGCGGCCAGTGGCAGGAGATGCAGCCATAACGCCCCATGCCCCGACTTGATCAGATACCAGTGCAGTGCAGCCGCAATAACTGAGACATAGGCCAGCCGTTGCAGCATCTTCCACCAGACGCCCAGCCTGTGCACTGCCTCGTCATTGCTAGTGAGCGCGAGGGCCAGCATCGCGAGAAAAGCTATCCAGCCTGCGAGATAGGCGGCTGTCTGTAAATCAAACACAACAATATTCAGACTTGCTTGTCGGATGAGGTAAGCCGAGGCATGCAGTGCAGCATAGAGGAAAGCAGCTAGTCCCAGAGTGCGGCGGCGCTTGAACAGCCACATGGGCCAGTGCGGCCCAAGCCCCGTTTGTCTCATGATGAGTCGCAGTGGCGTCACTGCAAGCGTCATGATCAGAAACCTGATGGCCCATTCTCCAGACTGGTTTATCAACACCCCCCAGCCTGTCTCTTCAAGGAAGAACTCCGAGAACATCAAGATCGCTGGAACAGCAACGAGCAGCCGCAATACCGGCAGCGAGTCAATGAGCCTTCGTAGCATCAGATCACCTTTCCGGGGTTAAGAATGCCCCTCGGGTCCAGAGCTTGCTTGAGGCTCCGCATCAAAGCGAGTTCCTCCGCGGAGCGCGATAAGTGAAGGTATGGGCGCTTCAGTGCGCCAATGCCATGTTCGGCGGAGATGGATCCGCCGTAACTCCCGAGCACACTATAGACGATGTCATCCACGTCATGGATCGACTCGCCCGCGCCAAAAAAGGTGGACACACAGATATGAACATTCGAGTCGCCGACATGACCATAAAAGGACACATGTGCCTCCGGCCACCGTGCGCGTAATGCAGTTGTGCAAACCTCAGCATATTCGCCAATCAGGCCGATGGGCAGGCTAACGTCAAAATTGAGTAGATTGGGCAGGTTCTCGATGGGGTAGCCCTCGCGCACTGACCAGATCTCGCGTGCCTGAGTCTGCGATCGTGCGATGAGCGCATCAGCAATGAGGCCCTCGTCCAGGCACTGGCCAAGAAATGACTCGATAGTGTCGGCATTTGCCGTGCTTTCGAGAATGACATTGAATGGATGGCTTTCGGCAAAGAATCCAAGCTTCAGGGCATTAGCATTGAAGTTGAAATAGTCAGCCCACATCGCCTCAAAAGCCAGAAGTGTTACAAGTCCTTCCTGGGCATGGCGCAGCAGAGTTACGACCTTTGCGTAGGATGAGACTGCGCAGAGCATGGTCGTGATTGGGCCAGGAGGTGGATGGAGCCGCAGGACGGCCCGGGTGATTACGCCAAGTGTTCCCTCAGACCCGATAAACAGTTGTTTCAGGTCATATCCGGCATTGTTCTTCAGCATTCGGTTCATCGAGGAGATGATGGTCCCATCAGCCAGGACCACCTCAAGACCAAGGACCTGTTCACGTGCCATCCCATAGCGGATGACTCGGATGCCACCTGCGTTCGTCGCCAGGTTACCTCCTATCTGGCAGGAACCACGAGAGCCAAGGTCAAGCGCCAGAAACAGTCCTTTCTCCGCCGCGGCTGCCTGGCAGGTTTCAAGTGGCGTTCCCGCGCTCACCGCCATGGTGGCCGATGCTACGTCCACGTTTTCCACTCCCCGCAACAACTCGAGGCTCAGGACCAGGTCGCCAGGCTGTGGATTTGCCCCTCCCGCAAGTCCTGTCATTCCTCCCTGTACGGTGACGGTCGCGCCATATTCATTGCAGAGCCGCAACGCAGTTGAAACCTCGGATGTATTCCGTGGGCGGACGATGAACTGGGGACGGGCTTTGCCGGTGCCGCTCATGTCCGAGACATGGCGCGGGCCGAAGGCGCTGCCTTCAAGGAGGCTGCCCTCTCCCAGCGCAGCGCGAAGACGATCGACGAGGGTCATGGCTCGAGTTTCAGCTGGTTTTGAGGGAACTGGCAAGATGGCGGGCTGCCATCACGGCGGTGGAAAAACATGCCTGCAGCAGGTAACCACCGGTAGGGGCTTCCCAGTCAAGCATCTCCCCCACGCAATAGACGCCGGGAACCTTGAGAAGCTGGAAGTGCGTATCGACCTCTTCGAGCGCAACCCCACCAGCCGACGAGATGGCCCGGACGATCCCCGCGGGGCGCTCCAGTTTCAGAGGCATGGCCTTGATGCCTCTGGCGTC
>NZ_JBIIDX010000004.1:0-44657 GCF_044238155.1 Aestuariivirga sp.
CCGCCCTGAAGCTTTCCGCCGACGACAGGGCCCGCCTCGAGGCCGAGGGCCGCAAGCCTCATTGGCGCTTCCGGCTCGATGGGCGAGCCGTGGCCTGGGACGACCTGATCAGGGGGCCGCAGCACATCGACACGGCATCGCTCTCCGACCCCGTCCTGATGCGCGAAGACGGCAGTTATCTTTATACGCTGCCCTCGGTGATCGACGACATCGACTTCGGTATCACCCACGTGATCAGGGGTGAGGACCATGTGGTGAACACGGCGGTGCAGATCGAAATCACCGAGGCGCTCGGAGGCAAGCCGCCGTTCTATGCCCATCACAGCCTGCTCACGGGAGCTGACGGCAAGGGCCTGTCCAAACGCCTCGGCTCTCTCTCCATCACCGCAATGCGCGAGAGCGGCCTAGAGGCGATGGCCGTGGTGAGCCATGCAGCGCTTCTCGGCACATCCGACAACATCCATCCGTGCACGGATTACAGTGAACTGACCGAGGGCTTTGCACTGGACAAGCTGTCGCGCGCGCCTGCACGCTTCGACGAAACAGAACTCCTGCAGCTCAACGCCAGGCTACTGCATCATCTGCCCTGGGGGTCCGTGAAGGACCGGTTGCCCGGCTGTAGCGAGGCCTTCTGGCTGGCCGTTCGCGGCAATCTCACGAAACTGGGCGATGCGGAAACATGGCGGGAGGTGACCGAGGGTTCCGTTACGCCTGTGATCGGCGCAGCAGACCGTGATTTCATAAGCGCAGCACGCGGGCTTCTGCCGCCCGAGCCATGGGATGCCAGCACCTGGAAGACATGGACCGAGGCCGTCAAAGCCGGGACGGGGCGCAGGGGCAAGGAGTTGTTCATGCCGCTGCGTCTGGCCCTCACCGGGCTCGATCATGGACCGGAACTGGCCCAGCTCCTGCCGCTGATCGGGCGGGACCGGGCGTTGGAACGGCTCGAACAGCAACCAAAATGAACGGCATTTCCGTCATCATCCCCACCCGTGGGCGCCACCATTTCCTGCGAGAGGCCATTCTGAGCGTGCTGAGCCAGGCCGAACAGCCCCGCGAAATCATCGTGGTGGATGACGGCACCGGAGCAAAAGAGGCCGTGGGCCCGCTCCATCCCCTGATCCGCGTGCTCGACAACAAGCAGCGCGGCCCGGTACCGGCCCGCAACCTGGGGGTCGCCGAAGCCAAAGCTGACCTCATCTGTTTTCTCGATGACGACGACTGGTTCATCGACAAAGATTATCTCGCGTACGCAACACATGCCTGCGCGAATGGCGCAGACTTCTGCTACACCGATGGCCGACTGGTATTCGAAGATGGCCGGCCTGACCTTCCATTCGAATTTCACGCTGACGCCTCGACGCTCACGCGCGACAACACCATCCTGATCTCCGGCGTGGTCTACCGCCGCAGCCTGCATGACGGGCTGGGATTTTTCGACGAAGCCCTTCCCTATTACTGGGACTGGGACTGGTACCTGCGCGTTGCCCGCGCCGGCCATGCACTCACGCATATCGAACGGTCGTCGGTGGCCATTCGAGTGCATGCGCGGAACATGTCTGGCGAATCACTTGAAGTGGAGCGGCGCCGGAATCTCATGTTGTTTTCCACAAAGCACGGCTTGCCGCCGCTGCCGCTGAAGAACCACCTGGACATCGCGACCGGCGCAACGGGCAAGCAGACCTAGCTCCAAGCACAACTCGTAAGGCAATGTATTTACGAGATTTTTCACTCAATAACGAGTGACCTCCCCTGACAGCATGTGATTCACAAGGGTTTTTCCAGCACGCTCCAAAAAAACCCGCGTGAAATAAGGGTTTTCCCGAATCGAAAGCTTTGTTAACGGTCTCGGCCAGCCAAAACCTCAATCAAGGAGACAACCATGGCTGACGACAAGATCCAGACGATCCCCCTCTCCAAGCTGGCGGCCGAACTGGCCGAGAAGCACGAGATGTCAAAGAAGGCCGCGGCCGAGTTCCTCGGCGCCTTCGTCGAACTCACCGTCAAGAACCTGAAGAAGGGCCACAAGGTGCGCGTCACCGGTCTCGGCATCTTCCAGGTGCGCAAGCGCCCCGCCCGCATGGGCCGCAACCCGGCCACCGGCGAGCAGATCAAGATCAAGGCTTCCAAGAAGCTGGCCTTCCGCGCCGCCAAGGAAGTCAAGGACGCGATCTGAGATCAGTCCGTTTCCTGCTTGAGAGGGCTCTGCCTCCCCGCGAGGCGGGGCCCTTTCATTTTGCGGATGAATTCTTTTCACCGCCAGCGACGATTGCGGCCTATCGGCGTCCCCGCTAAAACTCCGGAAACGTCCCAATTTGCAAGGATATGCCATGAAAACCCAGGCGCGTGTGGTGGTGATCGGCGGCGGTGTCGTCGGATGCTCGGTGCTCTATCATCTCACCAAGGCGGGCTGGAAGGATGTGGTGCTGGTTGAGCGCGACATTCTCACCTCTGGCTCCACCTGGCATGCGGCGGGCGGCTTCCATACGCTGAACGGCGACCCCAATGTGGCAAAGCTTCAGGGCTACACGATCGCGCTTTACAACGAGCTTGAAAAGATTTCCGGCCAGGCCTGCGGGCTGCACCGTTCGGGCGGCCTCATTCTTGCCGATACGCCGGAGCGCATGGAGTGGCTGAAGATGGCGCATGCCCGGGCGCGCTACCTCGGCCTCGAGACCGAGATCATCTCGATGGCCGAGGCCAAGAAGATGCATCCGCTGCTGGAAGAGAAGCATTTCGTGGGCGCCATGATCGACGCCGCCGACGGCAATCTGGACCCGGAAGGCACCACCCATGCCTATGCCAAGTCGGCGCGCATCAACGGCGCCGAAATCTACCAGGACACCCGCGTCGAAGCGCTGAAGCCGCGCCAGGACGGCACGTGGGACGTGGTCACCGCCAAGGGCACGATCCATGCCGAGCATGTGGTGAACTGCGGCGGGCTGTGGGCCCGCGAGGTGGGCCGCATGGTGGGCCTCGAACTTCCGGTGCTCGCCATGGAGCATATGTATCTCGTCACCGACGAGATGCCCGAGGTCGTCGCCTACAACAAGGAGCGCGGCCACGAGCTGCCGCACATCATCGACTTCAAATCCGAAATCTACATGCGTCAGGAACGCTCCGGCATGGTGCTCGGCACCTATGAGCGGGCCTGCGTGCCGTGGAGCCCAAAACAGACGCCATGGACGTTCGGCCGCGAACTGCTGCAGCCGGACCTCGACCGCATCGCTCCCAACCTCGAGCTCGGCTACAAGCATTTCCCGGCGCTGGCCACGGCGGGCATCAAGCGCGTGATCAATGGGCCGTTCACCTTCACGCCCGATGGCAACCCGATCGTCGGGCCGGTGCAGGGGCTTCGCAATTTCTGGCTCGCCTGCGGGGTGATGGCGGGCTTCAGCCAGGGCGGCGGCGTGGGCCTGGCGCTGTCGCAGTGGATGGTGAACGGCGACCCCGGCTTCGACGTGTGGGCCATGGACTGCGCCCGCTTCGGCGAATGGGCCACCCGCAGCTACACCAACGAAAAAGTGCGCGAGAACTATTCCCGCCGCTTCTCGATCCGCTTTCCCAACGAAGAACTCCCCGCCGCCAGGCCGCAGCAGACAACTGCGCTCTATGACGTGATGCTGGCGCAGGGCGCGGTGATGGGCGACAGCTGGGGGCTTGAAACGCCGCTGTGGTTCGCGCCCAAGGGCGTGGAGCCGAAGGACATCGTCTCATTCCGCCGTTCCAATGATTTTCCGCATGTGAAGGCGGAGGTGCTGGCCACCCGCAACGGCGTGGGCGTGACCGAGATCGCCAATTTCGCGAAATACCGCTTCACCGGACCCGGCGCTGAATCCTTCCTCTCGCGCCTGATGACCAACAAGATGCCGAAGACCGGCCGCATCATCCTGACGCCGATGCTGAACCCGGCCGGCATGCTGATTGGCGACTTCACCATCGCCAAGGCCGCCGACGATTGCTTCTACATGTGGGGTTCCAGCCAGGCGCAGAAATATCACATGCGCTGGTTCGAACAGCACCTGCCCGCCGATGGTTCGGTGAAGATCCATCGCTATGACATGGGCCTGGTCGGGCTTTCGATCGCTGGACCCAAGTCCCGCGAGGTGCTGCAGCAGTTGACGGACGAGGACGTGTCGAACGCCGCGTTCAAGTTCATGGATCACCGCGCCATGGACATCGCGCACTGCCCCGCACTCATCAACCGCGTCACCTACACGGGTGATCTCGGCTATGAAATCTGGGTTGCGCCGGAATATCAGCGCCGGCTCTATCAGGAGATCATGAGGGCGGGCGCGGCGCAGGGCATCGTCAATTTCGGCATGCGGGCGCTGCTGTCGATGCGGCTCGAGAAGAACTTCCCCACCTGGTACCGCGAACTGCGCCCGATCTATGGGGGCTTCGAAGCGGGGCTCGACCGCTTCATCGACCTCACCAAGAATGATTTCGTGGGCCGCGAGGCGGCGATGGAAGAAAAGCGCACAGGCGGCAAGCTGCGACGCGTTTCGTTCTTCGTCGACGCTGGCGACGCCGATGTGCTCGGCGACGAGCCGATCTGGCACAAGGGCAAGGTGGTGGGCTGGGTCACGTCGGGTGGTTTTGCGCATTATGTGAACAAGTCGATGGCCCAGGGCTATGTGCCGAAGGACCTCGCCGGCGACACTGGCGCGGGCGCCTTCGAGATCGAGATCATCGGCGAGAACCGCAAGGCCACCATCATCACCGAGCCGCCTTTCGACCCGGAAGGAAAGCGCATGCGGTCCTGACGCCGTGCGGCCTGCGACCGACCCTCAGGCATTGCGCGTCCAGCAGGCGCTGGGGCCCGGTTTCAGCGTCGTTGCATTCGACCAGAGCACGCATACCGCGCAGGAGGCCGCCGATGCCATCGGCTGCGCGCTGGCGCAGATCGCCAAGTCGATCATTTTCCGCAGCCAGAGTGGCAAGGCGGTGCTGGTCATCGCCTCGGGCGTGAACAAGGTCGATGAGAAGAAAATCCGTGCACTGCTGGGCGAGAAGGTCGAGCGCGCCAGCCCGGACTTCGTGAAGGAGATGACCGGCTATGAGGTCGGCGGCGTGCCGCCGCTCGGCCACGCGCGGCCCTGCACGGTGTTTCTCGACGAGGACCTGAAAGCTTACCCCACCCTGTGGGCGGCGGGCGGCACGGCCACCGCGGTGTTCGAGATCGGCTTTACCAGGCTGGCGGAAGTCTCCGGCGCCACGGTGGCGGACGTGGCCAAGCGTTAGGGCAAGTACACGTTCAACAGAACTCCAGTGCCGCATCCTCCAGCACCTCCCAGACGGTGAGGGCAAAGGTCCGCATCGCATAGATGTCAAAGGCCTCTTCACCCGTACAATGCACCAGCACAGGCGTGTGATGGAGGCCGGTGAGCGCGAAAGAACCGGGCACAAACGTGCTGGCATGGACATCTACCGCCACCAGTTTTGCCAGAACCCTGCGCGCCGGCTCGCCCTCGATCGTGATGCGGGTCCTGCTGCTGGACAGCGGCGTGACGGCAAATGGACCCTGCAAGGGCGGCATCGCATCATGAGGCTGAGATGCGACAAGCCAGTACTGGCCGGGCGCGATCAAGAAAATCGTGAGGCCGCTGTTGTCCTGAGCCCGGCCCGTCGTCTCGGGCAGGGAACCAACAAGTGCCGCAAGCCTCGAGGCCATGTCGGCTGCATTCCCCGCGACCTGCGTGAGCGTGAAGCCGGGGCGTTCGCCAATCTTGAGCCTCGCGCTCTCATAAGGCTTGGCACCGGCGAGTGCTGATCTCCGCTCAAGCATGGAAGCGCGCTCCGTCCCTGTCGATGAAGTGCGGCGAGACGATCTTCAGCCTCACCTGCTCGTCTTTGAGCGGGAATGCAGCAATGATCTCCTCGCCCTGATGCCTGAGACCACCCTGGTAGAGCCCAAGCGCGATGAATGTCTGGAGTTCTGTGGACCATGTCACGGAGGTGATGTAGCCACGTCCGTGACCCTTGATTTCATCATCTGCCGCAAACAGGATCGAGCCGCCGCGCAGCTTCTTGTCGGGCTCGAGCAACTCGAGGCCCACGAGGCTCCAGCGCTCAGGACTCTGGCAATCATCGCGGAAGCGCATGGCGCGGCCGACGTAGTCTTTTTCCCGTGACGCCATCTTGCCAAGTCCGAGATCATCCAGCGTGTTGCGATGATCAAGTTCAAGGCCGGCCACGTGACCCTTCTCGATGCGAAGGCTGGCGAGAGCCTCCAGCCCATAGGGCCTGATGCCAAGCGGCGCAGCCGCCCTGAGAATGTGCTCCCACAGCGCAATCGCATGGTCTGCGGCGACATGAACCTCATAGGCGAGCTCGCCCGAGAAGGACATGCGGAGCAGGCGCACCCTGACACCGTCAAGGAGAAAGTCCCGGCAGCCCATGTGCGGAAGAGCCTCCTGCGAGACGTCGACCAAGGGAAACGCCAGTTGAAGCGCCTCGCGCGACTTGGGACCGGATACCGCCATTCCAGCCCATTCATCGGTGAGCGAGGCCAGTTGAACGTCGAGTTCCGTCCAATGGCATTGCAGCAGATATTCCAGCCATGACATGACCTCACCGGCTTGGGCGGTGGTGGTGGTCATGTAGAATTGCGTGTCGGACAGGCGCGCCGTGGTGCCGTCATCGATCACCACGCCATCATCGTTCAGCATCACACCATAGCGGATCTTGCCAACCGGCAGCTTCGCAAAGCCATTGACGTAGACCCGGTTCAGGAATTGAGCTGCGTCCGGCCCCTGCACGTCGATCTTGCCCAGCGTCGAGACATCAGCGAGACCTACGCCTTTGCGCACCAGTTCCATTTCCTTCACGTAAGCTGTTTCCGGCGAGGATCCCGCCCAGGCATAGTACCAGGCGCGCTTCCACACGCCGGCGTCGATGAAGGTCGCACCGTTCTTCTGGTGCCAGTCATGCAGTGGCGAGCGCCGTACCGGGCGGAAGTGTGACCCGATCGTGCGCCCTGCGATGGCGCCCATGGCAAGCGGCGTATAGGGCGGGCGGAACGTTGTCGTGCCTGCCTGCGGAATGCTGACGCCGCGATAATCAGCCATCAGCGCGAGGGCGTTGATGTTGGATGTCTTGCCCTGATCAGTTCCCATGCCCAGCGTGGTGTAACGCTTCATGTGCTCGACGGACTCGTAGCCCTCCTGATGCGCGATCTTCACATCAGTCACGGTGACGTCATTCTGGAAATCGATGAAGGCCTTACCCTTGCCATCCTGCGGCGGCACCCACAGCGGCAGGATGGAGTAGCTGCGGTCAACCGTCGTCTCCGGCGCATAGACTGGCCGCGTCTTGCCAAGGCCCACGGCAGCCGCGGCCGAGGCCCCGGCATTGGCGCCACCAGCCACCGCAGCAGCAAGGCCGAAGGTGCCCATCATGGCACCCGCGCCGAAATGACCGGGCGCAAATCCACCAGGCACGAAGGCCGCAATGGCCTCATCGTAGCGAGGCTTGATGCCACCATGCGAGGACAGATGAACGGCAGGTGACCAGCCGCCCGACATGCCAACGGCATCGCACTCGATTGTCACGGCATGGGCTCCGGCGAGACGCACACGCTTCACGGCCTTGCCGCCCTCGATGTCGGCAATGCCCGTGCCGGCAAAGACGGCAACGCCCGAAGCCCCCGCCTGGGTGAGTAGATCTGCAGATACCGCGGAACGATGATCCGCGACAGTCACGGCTACACCAGCCGCCGCCAGCGAGAACGCGGCCGCATAGGCACTGTCGTTGTTGGTCGCCACCACCGCACGCCGGTACGGCACCACCGCAAACCTGTTGGCATAGCTTCGCAATGCCGATGCCAGCATCACGCCGGGACGGTCGTTGTTGGAAAAGATGAGGGGGCGTTCGATGGCGCCCGTCGCCAGGACAACAGTCCTCGTACGCAGCTGGATGAGCACCACGCGCGGCTGACCCTTTCGCGGGTCCGGCTTCAGATGATCACGCCGCTCGGCCAATACGGCGAGGTTGCCATCATAGAGCCCCTGCACTGTCGTGCGGGTCAGAAGTTCGACATCAGCCAGCGACTGGAGTTCCCCAATGCAGTGCTTGCGCCAGTCTTCGAGTTGCACATCGCCTGCGCACAGCAGGCTACCGCCCATTTCGCTGTCCTGCTCGGCCAGCACCACCCGCGCACCGCTGCGCGCCGCAGTCAGCGCCGCGGAAAGGCCGGCAGGACCGCTGCCCACAACGAGCACATCCGCAAATGCATGACGCATCTCGTAGCGGGCCGGGTCAGCCCGATCGGTGGCAGAGCCCAGCCCAGCGGCTTTCCGGATGAAAGGTTCATAGAACATCCATGAACCCTTCGTCGGGCCCATGAAGGTCTTGTAGTAGAACCCGGACTGAAACAGCGGGGCAAGCACTGAGTTGACCGCCATCAGGTCAATATCCGGCGAAGGCCAGGCATTTTGCGGCCTGGCCACGAGGCCGTCCACGAGGTCCACCATGGTTCCCGGGATGTTTGGTTCCTGCAGGGCGCCCTCGCCAAGCGTAAACAATCCGTTCGGTTCCTCTGCCCCGGCAGAGAAGATGCCACGCGGCCGGTGATACTTGAAGCTTCGGCCAATCAGCAGCGGGCCGGAAGCCAGCAGAGCGGACGCAAGCGTGTCTCCGTCAAAGCCCTCGAGCGGCTTTCCTGCGAAGCGAATGGTGACCGGCTTGCCGCGGTCGATGCGGCCGCCAGTGGGCATCCTGCGGAAATGGCTCATGGCTGTTCACCCATGACGGCATTGGTTGCGGTATTGCGCGTCAGCCTGAACCAGCGGCGGCAGCCCAGCACATGCTGCCAATATTCCGTATGCGGACCTTTTGGATTGTCGAACAGGAAGTAGTAGTCATGCCACGTCTTGAGGTCTCCCGTGCCATGAGACGGGCGCTGCTTCGTGGCGTCTCCGCCATAACGAAACTCCGCAACGTCACGGTCACCGCAATGTGGGCATGGAATGATCATTGCTTGTAGGTCCAGTTGCCAATGCCAAACTCGTCGAGTTCACGGCCTTTTTCGAATCGATCGAGGCCAAAATCACGAACAAGCTCATGCTCCTGATCATGGGCGATGGTGTGGGCGAAGGTCCAGCCGGATGCTGGCGTGGCCTTGAAACCCTGATAGCACCAGCCACCGTTGAGATAGAGGCTCCTGATGCCGGTGCGGCAGATGAAGGGGCTGCCATCGGGCGTCATGTCCTGGATGCCGCCCCAGTGCCGCAGAAGCCTGAGGCGGGACACGAAGGGCATCAGCGAAACGGCGCATTCCGCCACCGTCTGAATGCGGCTGAACTGGCCGCGCTGGGTGTAGGTGTTGAAACCGTCGATGTGGCCTCCGAATACCAACCCACCCTTGTCCGACTGCGACAGATAGAAGAGTTCTGCCCCCCAGGACACGACATGATGCACAATGGGTTTGATGGGCTCAGTGACGAAGGCCTGCAGGATGTGGCTTTCAACCGGAAGCCTGAGGCCCGCCATGCCCGCCACATGCGAAGTGTGACCTGCGACTGCAATGCCTACCTTACCTGCGCCAATGCGCCCGCGCGAGGTTTCAACGCCGGTCACACGGCCATCCGTCATGCTGAAACCGGTGACCTCGCAATTCTCGATGATATCGACGCCGAGGGCAGAGGCGGCGCGGGCATAACCCCAGACGACGGCATCATGGCGCGCCGTGCCGGCCCGCGGCTGGTAGATTGCGCCATGAATGGGCCAGCGCGCCTCTTTGGAATAGTCCAGATAGGGCAGCAGCTTCTGTACCTCGGCGCGGTCGAGCAACTCAGCATCGATACCGTTGAGCCGCATGATGTTGCCGCGGCGGGCGAAGACGTCGACCTGCGAGGGGCTGACCGCCAGCACCACCTGGCCACGCTGCGAGACCATGCAGTTGAAATTAAGCTCATGGCTCAGACCTTCCCAGAGCTTGAGTGAATGCTCGAAGAATGCAGTGTTGCCGCCGATCATGTAGTTGGACCGGATGATCGTGGTGTTGCGGCCCGCGTTGCCTGAGCCGATGTAGCTGCGCTCCAAGACTGCGACATTGCGGATGCCGTGGTTCTTCGCCAAATAATAGGCCGTGGCAAGACCATGGCCGCCACCACCCACGATGATCACATCATAGGACGGCTTGGGATCGGGCGAGGCCCATGCGCGCGGCCACTCGAGATCGGGCTGCAGGGCGTGGCGGGCGAGCGCGAGGGCTGAGTAATGCTTTGTCACGGTATCTGTGCTATCAGACTTGACGCGGTCCGGGCAAGATGTGGAAATCTCACCGGCGCGGCCTGTCTGCCCATTTGGTCACCAGCAGCGCCAGAAGCCCCAAAACGGCAAATCCGGCCACCAGTGGTATTACGGTTCCGTCATACATCTGACCGATCACGCCTCCTGTCAGGATCGCAATCAGCGAAGAGAGCGAGCCCGAAATCGCCGCTGCCATGCCGGCGATCCGGCCCATTGGCTCCATGGCGATGGCATTGAAATTGCCAAACAGCAGGCCGCTGCAGAAGAAGCTGATCAGCAGGAAGGCAGCGAGCGCCCAGAGCGGGGGATGGCCGCCAGCCAACAAGCAGTAGACGAGGAAGGCAGACGAGAGTGCGACGAGGCCGCGCAGCGCGAGGCCTGAAAGCCGACGCATGCCATAGCGCATGACGAGCCGCGCATTGACCAGCATGGCCATGGCAATTCCCGCTGCGAACAGCGCGAACCAGAGCGCGAAGTAGGCTCCCTGTCCGTACTGTTCGGCAAAGATCTGCTGAGAGGTTCCAAGGTAGATGATGAAACTGCCAAACACGAGCCCGGAAGCAAAGGTATACCCCATTGCCACCGGATGGCGCAGAACCTCGCCAGCCGCAGCGAGCAGAGCTGCCGGCGAGAGGCTGAGGCGCTTCTCCGGGGGGAGTGTCTCTTCCTGCCGCAGCCAGAGCCACAGGCCTGCAATCAGTCCGGTGATCAGGAAACCGAGAAAGATCATGCGCCAGCTGGAAACGGCAAGCACCAGCTGTCCGATACTGGGAGCAAGCATGGGCACGAGCATGAATACCATCATGACGAGCGACATGACCCGCGCCATGGCGGCACCCGCCTGCCCATCGCGAACCATAGCGATTGACACGATCCGAGGCGCGGACGCACCGAAACCCTGCACCAGGCGGCCGATGATCAGCATTGGGAAGTTCACCGCGAACAGGCAGATGAGAGAGCCCACCGCAAAGAACACGAGACCAACGCCGATCGCCGGCTTGCGGCCGATGGCATCAGAACCCGGCCCATAGACCAGAGTGCCAAGCGCCATGCCGGCAAAAAAGGCGGTCACGATATATTGCCGGCTGTTGGAGTCAGCGGCGCGAAGCTCCGTGGCAATGGTGCCAATCGCCGGCAGCATGGTGTCGATCGACATTGCCGTCATGGCATTCAGGAGCGCCACGAGCAGAATGAATTCGACGGAAGGAAGACGCCGGGTCTGCGTCATGCCGCATTAGCCGCACAGGGCCCCGCACCAGCCACCTTCTGCCTCGTCCTGGTGACCACGGTATTCATCAAGCCCACGATTCGCCTTCCACATGCCCGAGGCGCCATCATAGTCGGCCTTGTCCCAAGATGACAGACGGGCGAGGCGTCGTTTCCCGGCCACGGTCTGACGTTTCCCTTCACGACCCCAAGCCAGGTTGAGCCTAAACCGGGTTGACGTGAAAACTTCTCAACAGGTTGGCCCATGACCGACGTACAAACCGCTTCCGCCCCGACTGCCGGCCGCCGAGCGCGTGGTGGCGGAGCGGATGCCCGCCGCGCAGCCCGCACTTCCACCGCGATCCGCCAGGCGGGCTTCATCCGTCGCGCCATCAAGACCTACGAGCCCTTCAGCACCGAGCAGTTGGAACTGATCGAGAATAATGCCGAGACCGTGCTGCAGGAAATCGGCCTCAATTTCTATGAAGATGACGAAGCCATTGCCATGTGGAAAGCCGCCGGTGCGGATGTATCCGGAACCCGCGTGCGCTTTCCCAGGGGCCTGGTGCGCTCGCTCATCAAGACCGCGCCACGCGAATATGTGCAGCATGCAAGGAACCCGGCCAACAACGTCACCATCGGCGGCAACAGCATGGTATTCGCACCCGTCTATGGCCCACCCTTCATCCGCAACCTCGACGAGGGCCGCCGCTATGCGACGATCGAGGATTTTCGCAACTTTGCCAAGCTCGTCTACATGCTGCCCAGCCTGCATCATGCGGGTGGCACGCTGTGCGAGCCTGTGGATATTCCGGTGGCCAAGCGTCACCTCGACATGGTGTACAGCCACATCAAATACTCCGACAAGCCGTTCATGGGCTCGGTCACGGCAGGTGAACGTGCCGCTGATTCAGTTGCAATGGCCGAAATGGTGTTCGGCAAGGAGTTTGTCGATCAGAACTGCGTGATGACCAGCCTGATCAATGCCAATTCACCCATGGTCTGGGATGGCGTGATGCTGGGCGCGCTCAAGGTTTATGCCCGGGCCAATCAGGCGACCGTGATCTCGCCCTTCATCGTGGCGGGCGCCATGTCGCCTACCACCGCTGTCGGAACACTTACCCAGATCCTTGCGGAGGCTTCAGTCGGCATTGCCTTCACGCAGCTGTGCAGGCCGGGTGCACCGGTGGTGTTCGGCACCTTCGCAGCCTCCATGTCGATGCAATCGGGCGCGCCGACCTTCGGCACGCCGGAACCGGCACACATCACGCTGGGCGCCGCACAGCTGGCACGCCGCATGGGCGTGCCGTTCCGCTCCGGCGGCAGCCTTTGCGGATCGAAAATTGCCGACGCCCAGGCTGCCTATGAAAGCGCCAACACCATGTGGCCCACCCTGCTGGCCGGGGTCAACTTCTGCCTTCATGCCGCAGGCTGGCTGGAGGGCGGGCTGTCGTCTGGCTACGAAAAGCTGATCATGGATGCCGACCAGCTGTCGATGTTCCAGAAATTCGCGGCCGGCGTCGACTTCTCCGAAAACGGCCAGGCCATGGACGCGATCCGCGAAGTGGGACCGGGTGCGCATTTCCTCGGCTGTAGCCATACACAAGCCAATTTCGAAACTGCCTTCTGGCGCTCTCAGCTCGCCGATAACAACTCCTTCGAGCAATGGCGCGACGATGGTGGCAAGGACATCGTGCAACGGGCCAACGCACGCTGGAAGCAGATGCTAAGCGACTATCAGGCCCCGCCACTCGACGAAGGCATTGATGAGGCGCTGAACGAATTCATCGCCCGGCGCAAGGCTGTGCTGCCTGACAACGTAAGCTGACGGCTCAGGCCGCCGCGGCCATGGCCTTCAGAAGCCAGCGGTGAAAGCGGTCGATTTCATATTCCTCCGGCATGAGCCGTCCGCGGATGAAGGCTGGCGAGGAGAGCCCGCGCTGATTCATCTCGGCGGCGGCGCCATCCTGCATGAGAACCGTCTTGGCGAAGCTGGCAACCTGTGCGGCATCGAAGCCGGGCTGCGCCAGAGTGGCTTCCGGGAAGTACCACTCCACTGTCAGCCTGGTGCGTTCCGGCGATAGCGGCACGATCCTTACGGCGCGCACATAATCGACATGGGCCACAACATATAGCGATGGCCAGACCGTCACGAAGCTGTAGCCGCGCTGGCGCTCCTCTTGCGTGAGCTGCGGAAATACCGGGCCGCAGGGCTTTCCGTCCGGCGTCCAGCTCTCGGCACCCTCCCGGAGATTGCGGCGGACAGGTTGCTCCGGAGTCCAGCCTAGCGCTTCCGAAGCGCCCATGATGCCCTCGCCATAGACCGGCACCATCTCGCAAAGTTCAGGGTGAATTCCGGGGCAATGCAGGCATTCTGAATAATTCTCCCAGAAGACCTTCCAGTTGCAGGCCAGTTCCTTTTCCCAGAGATGGCCAACCGAAAGTCCTGCAATGGGCCAGTTGTCGAGCGTTGCGAGCGGAACATCCGCGGCGAGCGGCACCTCTGCCGTGCTGGCATTGAGAAATACAAAACCCTGCCACTGCCTGACCGCCACCGGCAACAGGCCATGGGAAGCCCGGTCGAAATCCGCCGTCGGCCGCGCAGGGCCTGTGGCCACGAGCGCGCCATCGGCAGCGCTGTAGGACCACGCATGATACGGACAGGTGATCAGTTTCCCCACTGGCCGGTCTGCCGCGCAGAGTTCGGCCCCGCGATGCCGGCAGACGTTATGATAGGCGGCAATCCCACCCTCGCCGTGGATCACAATCACCGGCATGTTTCCCAGGATCAGCCGGCGCAGCTGGCCTTCTGGGAAATCGGCAAGTCTTCCTGCGCACTGCCACTGCCGTGCAAAAACTGTTTCCATCTCACGCGCGAACCATCGAGGATCGATGTAAGCCTCACGCGGCAGACTTTCCGGGCAATGATCAAGGCGGGGCGAGAGCGGGTGGTGGGTCATGCCGCGGCCAGCAGCTCGATGCCGGATACGTCAATCTCCTCGCGCGCCCGCGCCAGATCCCACGCGCGCTGAAGGTTCATCCAGTATTCGGCGGTAGTGCCAAACACCCGGCCCAGGCGCATCGCGGTATCGGCCGATACGGCGGTCTCACCCCTCACCACCCGCTCGATGCAGGTGCGAGGCACATTGACCCGCTTGGCAAGGGCGATTGGGGTCAATCCAAGCAGCGCGAGGTAGCGTTCCCGAAGAACGTCGCCAGGATACGGTGGATGGTCAAGCAAGGACATGGACATGGCTCCCTCAATCATAGCCGGCAATCTCAACGCCCGCCGGCCCCTGCTCCGTCCGTTTGAAACAGATCCGCCATTGATCGTCGACCCTCACGCAATGCTGGCCGGCGCGCTTGACCCGGAGTGCCTCAAGATGACTTCCGGGCGAAAAACAAAAGTCCTCGAGAACCACTGCCGCATCGGGCGCCGAGAGCATCGCCCTGGTTCTTCTGATCGGACCAGGCAGAAATCGCCTGCCGAAACCGTTCCGAAGCGCACCTGCCGCAAGCTTTCCCTGAACACTCACGATCGCAGCGTTGCGTATCATGGTACGGTACATGTCGCAAGAGATCGGCTCAGGCGGGGGCGGGGCTCTTCAGCTCCCGCCAGCTGTGATAGCCGACACCGCCCACCACCAGCGCGGTGCCAATGGCATGGGCCAGCGTAAACTCCTCCCCAAGCAAGATAACGGCAAAATAGATTGTCAGCAGTGGCGACACATTGGAAATGATGGCGGTTGATGTTGCACCGATGCGCGCAAGTCCCGCATTGACGAAGAAGGAGGGGATCACGGTAGCCAGCAGGCCGGTTCCCGCCGCCAGGAGAAAGTAATGGGTGGACATCGACGTATCGAGCCCGCCCCGCATGAGCGCCACATGCAGGAGTGTCGTCACGGCCGCCGCCGACAGAGCGATCGAGGTGAAGAGCGCAGATCCCATCTCGCCAATATAGCGCTTGGCTACCAGCTGGTAGATCGCAAAGGCCACGGCCGACCCCAGTACCAGCACCGTTCCCAGCAGAATGTTGGGGCCGCCCAGCGAAAAATCGGAAATGAAGACTGTGGCCAGCCCGAGATAGGTAACGAATGCGGCAATGACCGCCGATGCAGTCAGCCGCAGACCGAACAGGGCAGCGCCGATGAAGATGAGAAAGATCGGATAGGTGAACAGCGCGAGGCGCTCCAGCTGAGCCGTGACGTAGAGAAGCCCGGTGAAATCGAGAATCATGGCGAGGTAGTAGCCAACGAGGCCGATGCCGATCGCGCCTGCCACCGATGACCGCTGGGGCATGGGCTGCCCATCCCGCTTCCGGCGCAAGATCTCAAACAGCCCGACGGCGGCGAAGACCGGAAGCGCGAACATCATGCGCCAGGCAAGGATCAGCAGGGCATCCGGGCGCTCGAGATAGGCAAGCTTCACGAAAATCGCCTTCGACGAAAAGAGCGTGGCGCCCGCAATGACGAGCAGATACCCGATGATGAGGCCACGACGGTCCATGGGGGCTGTCTACACGTTGGACGCACGCCCGTCTGCAGGGGGTCTTGCAGTTCTGGCATGCAGGGTTAGGCTGGCTCCGCGATAGGAGTTTTCATGCAAGTCCGCCCCCTGCACTTCCGTTCCGCCACTGAGTTGGCGCGGCTGTTGCGCGCCAGAAAGACCACGGCCACCGCCCTGCTCGAAGCCTGCCTGGCGCAATACGAAAGACACAACGGCCGGGTCAATGCCGTAGTGGTCACGGATCTCGTGCGGGCCCGCAAGGCGGCGTCGGCCGCAGACCGGCGGCTGAGGGCCGGACAGCCCAAGGGTCCGCTTGACGGCGTGCCAATGACCGCCAAGGAAAGTTTTGACTGGTCTGGTACACCGTCAACTTGGGGCGACCCGCGCTTCAAGGACAACATTGCGTCGGTTGATGCGGCTGCAATCACCCGGCTCACTGCGGCCGGCGCCATCATCTATGGCAAGACAAACGTGCCGCTGATGCTGGCAGACTGGCAGAGCTACAACAGCATCTATGGCACCACCAGCAATCCGTGGGATCTCACTCGCTCTCCCGGCGGCTCATCCGGTGGTTCCGCTGCTGCCCTTGCCTCCGGCATGACCGCGCTCGAGATCGGGTCCGACATCGGCGCCTCGATCCGCAACCCGGCGCATTACTGCGGCGTCTACGGCCACAAGCCGACCTACGGCTTGGTACCCTATCAGGGCCATCTGCTTCCTGGCATGGTGCAGCCGGGCGACATTACGGTAGCAGGGCCTCTGGCCCGCTCGGCCCGGGATCTTGCCACCATGATGAAGGTTCTGGTGGGCCCAACCGGTCCTGATGCACGGGGCTGGTCGGTAAAACTTCCACCCGCAAGACAACGGTCCCTCAGGGACTTTCGCGTGGCCGTGATGATGACAGACAGTCAGTCCGAGGTGGACCTTCCCGTCCAGGACCTCCTCGGAAAGCTCACCCAGTTCCTCGGCAAGCGCGTCAAGGCACTGTCCACGACGGCAAGGCCAGGCTTTTCCACCAAAGAGGCCATGGACATTTATATAGGGTTGCTACGTTCGGCTGGCAGCCGCCGCCAGTCTGACGCAGAATTTGCGGCCAATGCACAGCGGGTCGCTGCATCTGATCCGCAAGACGACAGCTATCTCGTGAAGATGCTGCGCGCCTATGTCCTGCACCATCGCGACTGGCTGAAATACAATGAGCGGCGTCACCAGATGCGTCTGTTGTGGGATTCGTTCTTTGATGACTGGGACGTCATGATCTGTCCGGTGGCTGCCTCGGCGGCATTCCCGCACAATCAGACCGGCGAGCGCCACGAACGGACCATAATGGTCAATGGCAGGCCCGTGGCAACGACGGATCAGCTGTTTTGGGCGGGCTATTCCGGATGCTTCTACCTGCCCTCGACCGTGGCGCCGATGGGCCTGACACCAGACGGCCTTCCTGCCGGAGTCCAGATCATCGCGCGGCAATATGGTGATTTCACGTCAATCCGCTTTGCCGAACTGCTCGAGTCGCAATATGGTGGCTTCGTCGCTCCGCCCGGATATTGAGGGGCGAGGCAAATCACTGTCTCCAGAGGTTGATCGCATGTCCATCCGGCTTGATCTCCACTCCGTGCAATTCGGCGACAAGGAACGCCTGGTTGCCGAAGGTGGCGGCTTTTATGTTGCCGCATTCAGGTATGACAGCGGCATCGCGGCACTCCGTGTGAGAAGCCGGCGCGGGGAAATCATCGTGCTGCCCTTCATGGGCCACCAGATCTGGTCCTGTGTCTTCGACGGCCGCAACCTGACCATGAAATCAATGTTCAGCGAGCCGGTGCGCACCAACCACTATCTTGAAACCTATGGTGCGTTTTTCATTCACTGCGGCGCAACGGCGATTGGCGCCCCGGGGCCCACGGACCGCCATCCGCTTCATGGAGAGTTGCCGCTGGCACCCTTCCAGAAAGGATGGATCGAGATCGACGAAGTCCGCGAGACCTGTGCCATCATTGGAACCTATGAGCACACAGTGGCCTTTTCCTACCATTATCTGGCCACGTCGACCTATGTGATGCAGGCAGACTCGACCTTGCTCGACGTCTCGCTTCAGGTCGACAATCTCAAGAAGACCCCCATGGATCTGATGTATCTCGCGCATGCCAATTTCCGGCCCGTGGACAATGGCGAACTCGTCTACTCGGCTCCCTACACGCCGCAGGCCGTGCGGGTGCGCAAGTCAATCCCCGCCCACATCACGCCAAAGCCCGGCTATCGCGAATTCCTCGAGGAACTGGCGGTCAATCCCGCAATCCACCACATGCTGCGCCCCGATCTCGCCTTTGACCCTGAAGTGGCGATGATGATCGACATGAAGGCCGGCGAGGACGGGTTTGCACATGCGTTGCTAAAGCATCCCGGCGGCTTCAGCGACTACATGCGCTACCGGCCGGAGCAGTGCGGCCAGTGCTGCCGCTGGATATGCCGCACGCCGGACCAGGACGCGATCGGCATGGCCTTCCCCTGTACATCGGAGGTTGAGGGTTACACGGCTGAGAAAAAGAAGGGCCTCTACGCGGTGGTCGAGGGCGGCAAGTCCTGGCGTGTGGACATGAGAATGGGCGCACTGTCCGCTGCCGAAACCGCGGCGGTCGTTCGCGAAATCCAGGCCATCACGGGCTGACCTGATCCTCCAGCCGGGAGGGAGCGTACCCACCACACAATGTGGGAGAAAATCATCATGAAGAACTTCATCTCGGCTGCCCTTGCGGCAGCTTTTATTGCTGTTGGCGGCGCTGCGTGGGCCGGGGGCACGGCCACGGGCGAGCAGATTTCAACCGCCATTTCTGGCAACACCGTTCAGGGCAGCATGATCGCCTCAGGCGCCTACACTGAGTTTTACGGCGCCGATGGCGTCATCAAGGGCAAGGACTATTCCGGCAAATGGCGCGTCGAGGCGGACACCATGTGCTTCCAGTATGGCACTGACCCGGAAGCCTGCTGGCAGGTCAAGATCGATGGTGACCAGGTGACCTGGGTGAAGAACGGCAAGGACGATGGGACCGGCACCATCGTGAAGGGAAATCCGAACAATTTCTGATTACGATCGCGCCCGTTGACTGGTCGCGCCGCTCAAACTACGGCGCGACCATTGTCTTTTCAAAAAAATCTATCTCGCGCGCCCATACGGCAGGGGCGGCAATGATCTCGTGACCAGCCTGCGGTATGATGACCAACTCCTTGGGATCATTGGCCATGGCGTGAAGCGCTTTGCCCTGGCTGGCGGGCACCACCCTGTCCTCATCGCCATGCTGAATGAGCAGGGGAACGTTCACCGCTTCGATGTGATCGCGTGAACGAAACTGGTCCTTCATAAGCAGCCTGACGGGCAACCACCAGTAACGCTCCGCCGCCACATCGACCGCTGCGGTAAAGGGTGCTTCCAAAGCCACTGCGGCGACCGGCCTTGCAGCCGCCAGCTGGACGGCAACGCCTGTGCCAAGCGATTCGCCCACCACCGCGATCCTGTCGGCCTGGACGCCCTGCCCGAGAAGATGATCGTAGGCCGTCACCGCATCGAGCAACAATCCCTGTTCCGACACCGTTCCGGAACTGCGGCCATAGCCACGGTAGGATACGAACAGGGCGCCGAAACCCCGTGCCTGGTAAAACGCCATGCGCTCGGACCTATCCGCCAATTCGCCGCCATTGCCGTGGAAGAACAGGACAACGGGCATGCCAGACTTTGGTGCGGCCTGCCAGACCACGATGGTTTCACCATCCGCAGTGGCGAGCTGTTTCTCGACAACACCGGCCAGGCCCACGGCTTCAGGCGGTGTTCCGATGCGGGAAGGAAAATATTGCAGGCTGCGCTGCTGGAAATACATGAACAGCGCGATGGCGGCGTAACCAGCGCCCGCGAGCAAAATCAGCCGCAGCACCCTCACGTCACCCTGAGTCGCGCCGGCGTCGCGGTGTCGCGCGTCCAGCTCCACACGGCCAGCAGCGGCATGTCCCTGGTGATCGTGGCATGCATTGCCATTGGTGCATGCCAGATGGTGGCACCCTGCTGCTTTTCCACAAAGGGCCCGCTGTCAACGCTCCAGTGGCTGGCTGTGGTGAGCGGCCAGTAGAGCTCGGGAGCGGGATGAAAGTGATCGCGGTAATGACGTTCCGGGCCCAGCATGAGAAGCCCAAGCAGGAAATCATCCCCCGGGAAGAAGCCATTGGGACCGATGATTTCTGCCCAGCCGTAATTCGCGGTAAAGCCCTCGCCCAGCAGTGCGTCGCTGTAGCACGCTGACTGGCGCCACTGCAGACTTTCCTCGACAGACGCAATGGCGGCTGCAAGGTCGGCATCGAGCAGCATCGCCTCGCCCAAACAGTGCGGCAGATGTGCAAGCACGGGGAGGGCGCGTGGCTCCGGCGCAGCGAAACGAGCAGTGTCCAGATCCTGTTGGGCAAGGCGATCCAGTACATCGGCAACGCCCTCGCCATGACGCGCACCAAGCCCGCGGGCAACCGCGCCGATCAACCAGCGCACATTATCTTGCAGAGTCTCAACCACCGGTGAAGGCCTCCCGCAGGACCCGGCCTGCTCGCGACAGCGCCGTTCGGCTGCGGTTACGGCCGGACGCGATCAGACACATGAATCTGGCGGCCTCGCGAGGAATGCGACGAACCGGAAGCCCGCCGCTGAACATCATGACATCATCTCAGTGGCGGAACTCGGCATAGTCGAGGGCACGGCAATCAGCAGCCTTCCACCCGACATTCACCTCACGGCCCTGGCTGACCCCGCCAGCGGCACCCTTGTTTGGCACCTTGACGATGAAGTTGTCATCCCCCGCAACTTCCAGCCGGGCACGAATATGATCGCCAAGATAGATGAGCTCTGCAATCCGCGCCTTGAGGACCACGTCGGACGACTGGTTGGCGGGATTGATCTCGACACGCTCCGGGCGCACCGAGAGCAGCGTGCGGCCACCCTTTTCGCGCGATCCGATCGCCAGCGCCTTGACCATCTCGCCCGTCTCGAGGCGCACCGTGGCCACATTGTCCGCCCCGATCTCGGCAACCGTGCCCTTCAGCTTGTTGTTTTCTCCGATGAACTGCGCCACGAAGGAATTGACCGGCCGCTCATAGAGATCGGCAGGCGTCGAGAGCTGCTGCACCACGCCATCATTGAACACCGCAATGCGGTTCGACATCGTCAGAGCCTCCGACTGGTCATGCGTGACGTAGACGATTGTCACGCCAAGGCGCTCATGGATGTGCTTGATCTCATATTGCATCTGCTCGCGCAGCTGCTTGTCGAGCGCACCGAGTGGCTCATCCATCAGGACAAGGTCAGGCTCAAAGACAAGGGCGCGGGCCACCGCGATGCGCTGCTGCTGCCCGCCAGACAACTGGCTTGGGCGGCGGGTGCCCATCTGCGGCAGTTCGACCATCTTCAGAACCTTGGCAACCCGCTCCTCGATCTCAGCCTTCGGCACATTCCGCACCTGCAGCGGAAACGCCAGGTTCTCGTTGATCGTCATGTGCGGGAACAGCGCGTAGTTCTGGAACACCATGCCGATGCCGCGCTTGTGCGGCGGCACGTTGTTGATCGGCTGGCCCTTGAGATAGATTTCGCCATGGGTGGCCGGCTCGAAGCCTGCCAGCATCATCAGGGTGGTGGTCTTGCCCGATCCCGACGGGCCGAGCATGGTCAGGAATTCGCCCTTGGCGATGTCAAGATTGAGATTCTTGACGACAAGTGTTTCCCCGTCATAGCTCTTCTGCACATTGGCGAAGCGAACCATCGCTTCGCTTGCTGGACCGTCTGTGGCCATTCCCCAGTTCCCCACCCTTCGCCGACCCTGTATTTATGATAAAATATCATAGGCCGCGCACCAGAGGATGCAAGCCCCCCGCGCGCGGCCGATGCGGTCACGACCCGGCGGCCCGCGCCGGGGCCGCGCCTCAGCGCTTCTTGGCCGCCTTCCGGGCCGGAGTCCTTTTCCTCGCAGAGGCCTTGCGCGACCCACCGCCCGCCTTGACGATCAGGTGCTCAGGTCCATAGGGGAAACCGGTGATATTGCGGTTGCCCTTTTCGGTGATCACCAGAATGTCGTGCTCGCGATAGCCTCCAGCCCCCTTCTGGCCTTCCGGGATCATGATCATCGGCTCCATCGAGACAACCATGCCCGGCTCCAGCACCGTGTCACAATCCTCCCGAAGCTCGAGGCCGCCTTCACGGCCGTAGTAGTGGCACAGGACGCCGAAGGAATGGCCATATCCGAAGGTGCGGTATTTCAGGAGGTCGTGCTTGGCATAAATATCGTTCAAGGCCTTGGCAACGTCCGAACACCTGTTGCCCGGAACCAGCAGCTTCTTGCCTTCGTCATGAACGTGGCAGTTGATCTCCCAGAGACGGATGTGCTCCTTCGAGGCGGTCTCGGCAAAGAGGGTGCGCTCGAGGGCGACATAGTAGCCTGCAACCATCGGAAAGCAGTTGAGGCTCAAGATATCACCACGCCTGATCTTGCGCGAGGTGACCGGATTGTGTGCGCCATCGGTGTTGACGCCCGACTGGAACCAGGTCCAGGTATCGAGCAGTTCGCCATCGGGCCATACCCTGGCGATCTCGCGCACCATGGCCTGCGTCGAGTGCAGCGCCACCTCGTGCTCGGGCACACCAACCGCAACGGCCTCCACGACGGCGGCGCCACCGATGTCGGCGATGCGGGTCATCTTGGTGATGTGCTTGATCTCCTCAGCACTCTTGATCATCCGCAGGCGCATGGATGGCGCGGCGGCATCAACGAATTCCACTCCCGGAAAGGCATCCGCGAGCTGGGCGCGGAAATCGAGATTGACATGGTCGAACTCGATGCCGACACGCTTGGCGCCCTTGAGCAGGCCGCGCAGGGCGACGAAGTAATTTTCCTTGGACCAGTCCGTATAGGTGACGTTGTCACCAAAGGTGCGGCGCGCCGGCTGGCCGCCATCGATGGCAGCCGTCACCGAGGTTGCCTTGCTGTGGGTGATCACCAGACCATACTTGCGACCGAAGTAGCAGTAGAGGAAGTCCGAGAGATAGTTGATGTTGTGGTAACTGGTGAAGACACAGGCATCAACCTTCGCCTTCGACATCCAGCCACGGATGGCATCCTGGCGGCGCTTCATCTCGGCGGGGGAAAAGGTGGGCTTGGGCTTCTTGCCATTGTTGCGGTAGTCGACAAGTGCAGGGCGTTCCAGGCGGGCCATTGACGTTTTCTCCATGATGGAATGGACACGGGCTGATACCTCCTCCGGACAGGGGCTTGTGTCAAAGGACGTTCCCTCAGATACTGCATGAGAAATTCTCATGGAGCGTTGCCGGTGACCCGCCTGCCCTCTCTCAATGCCCTGCGCTGCTTCGAGGCGGCGGCGCGTTCGGGAAGTTTCTCGCGTGCGGCGGAGGAACTGAACGTGACCCAATCAGCGGTCAGCCACCAGGTGCGCCAGCTCGAGGAATGGTTCGGTGTCAGCCTGTTTGACAGGCTTGGCCGCCAGACCATGCCGACCGCCAAGGCCCAGGACCTGGCGCGGTCACTGGCCGAGGCCTTTGATATCATGGCGGCAGCCTGCCGCCGGCTGCAGCAGTCGGAATCGGCCCCGGCGCTGACCATCGCGGCCTTGCCGTCCTTCGCCACCATCTGGCTGATCCCGCGGCTCTCGCAGTTCTTCGAGGACCACAGGGATGTTTCCGTGAAGGTGGTCTACGCATTTGCCGGACAGAAGCTGGATTTCGACGAAATCGACATTGGCGTTCTGTGGGGAGCGGGTGAATGGGAGGGTTGCCGCAGCACTCGGTTGCTGCCAGGCAGCACGGTGCCGATCTGCAATCCCATCTATCTCGAAAAGGAAGGTCCCTTCGACCTGCCGCAGGCCATTCTCGGTAAACCACTGCTCCACGACACCGACCGGCTCGACTGGCAGAACTGGATGCGCCATGCCGGGCTGAGACATGCCGGCCCTTCGCCGGGTCCGATCTTTCAGGACTTCAACCTGCTGCGCGCTGCCGCCCTCGCCAGCCAGGGCATTGCGCTCTGCCCCAGAAGCCTGATCGCCGACGATCTGGCCAGCGGGCGGCTGGTACAGCTCTTCGACATCGCCATCAAGCAGGACTATGCCTATTGCATCGTCGAGCCGGGAAACGGCCGCCGCTCGGAGGCACTCGAAACCTTCAAGGATTGGCTGCTGGCCACGGCAAAGGCAAAATAGCCGCGTCCAAGCGCGTGGTTGACCTTTCCGATATCTATGGTCAGATATAACGCCATGAGACCAGACTCCTCGCTGATTGACCCCTTCGGCCGGCATGTGACCTATCTGCGCGTGTCGGTGACCGACCGATGCGATTTCCGCTGCGTCTATTGCATGGCCGAGGACATGACCTTCCTGCCCAAGCAGGAGCTGCTGTCGCTGGAGGAGCTGGACAGGGTATGCTCGGCCTTCGTGGCGCGAGGGGTACGCAAGATCAGGCTCACCGGTGGCGAGCCTCTCGTGCGCAAGGGCATCATGAGCCTTGTCGAGAGCCTTGGCCGCCACCTGAAGACCGGCGCGCTTGAGGAACTGACGCTCACCACCAATGGCTCGCAGCTGGCCCGGCATGCCGCCCGGCTCGCCGAGCTGGGCGTGCGCCGTATCAACGTCTCGATGGACAGTCTCGACGAGACCAGATTTCGTCAGATCACGAGGTGGGGCGAGCTCTCCAAGGTGCTGGAGGGCATCCGCGCCGCACGATCCGCCGGCCTCTCACTGAAGATCAACGCAGTGGCGCTCAAGGGCGTCAATGATGCTGAGATTCCGGAGATGATCCGCTGGGCGCATGGCCAGGGCATGGACCTGACGCTGATCGAGACCATGCCATTGGGCGACATCGACGGCGACCGGACAGACCAGTATCTTCCGCTGTCGGTTTTGCGCGCCAGCCTGATGGACCGTTTCACCCTCGAGGACATTCCCTACAAGACCGGGGGTCCCGCCCGCTATGTCCGCGTGAAGGAAACCGGCGGACGGCTGGGCTTCATCACGCCCATGACCCATAATTTCTGCGAAAGCTGCAACCGCGTACGGCTCACCTGCACCGGCACGCTCTTCATGTGCCTCGGCCAGGATGACGCGGCGGACCTGCGAACACCGCTGCGCGCCTCGGAAGCTGACGGGCTGCTGCACGCGGCCATCGACGAGGCGATTTCGCGCAAGCCCAAGGGGCACGATTTCGTCATTGACCGGCGGCACAACAAGCCGGCCGTGGCCCGCCACATGAGCGTCACGGGCGGCTGATCCGCCCGGATCCCGATCATGAGGCTGCTGCCGCAGAATGCCGCCCTCCGCGCCGGCCTCCTCATGGTGCTCGCCATGGGATCGTTCGTCTGCAACGACACGCTCGTGAAGCTTGTCGGTCAGAGCTTGCCTGTGGGCGAGCTGATCTTCATCCGGGGCAGCATCTCCGTCCTGCTGATTGGCGCGATCTGCCTCTGGCAGGGCTTGCTGCCGGAACTGCCGCGCATCCGGCAGAAAAGCATCCTGCTGCGCAGCAGCTGCGATGTGATTGCCACCATCTCCTTCGTGACGGCGCTCATGCACATGCAGATTGCCAATCTCACATCGGTCATGCAGGCCGTGCCACTCGCTGTTGCCCTGCTCTCGGCGGTATTTCTTGGCGAGGAGGCAGGTTGGCGCCGCATGGCGGCAATCATCGGCGGCTTCATCGGGGTCCTGATGATCGTCAAGCCATCGGTCACCAGCTTCAACGTCTATGAGGTTCTGACGCTGCTCATCGTGGTGTTCGTGGCGGTGCGCGACCTGCTGACCAAGACCATTCCGGCCCGCATTCCGATCTTCGTCGTGGCTCTTGCCAATGCCTGTTTCGTGACGCTTGGTGGCGGGGCGCTGGCTGTGGTGCAGGGCGTTCAGCTGCCCGAGGCCTGGCAGATTGGCATGCTGGCACTCGCCGCGTGCTTCCTGTCATCCGGCTATCTGCTGATGGTGGCAACCCTGAGGGCGGGCGAGCTGACTGCGACCGCGCCCTTTCGCTATTCGGTGATGGTGTTCTCGATTCTCTCCGGCATCCTTGTATTCGGCGAGGTCCCGGACAGGGTGGCGATCCTCGGCATGGCGATGATCGTGGTGTGCGGGCTCTACGCCGCACGGCGCGAGGCGATGCGGGCACGGATGCTCAGTGATAGCGCCAGAAAGCCAGCGCCGTGAGGCAGACGGCCCAGACCAGGATGCCGCGCCGCACATAGACGTGCGGCACCCGCATGGCGATTCGCGCGGTGAAATAGCCGCCAATCATCGCACCTGACATCATGATCAGCGAGGGCAGCCACCGGATAACGCCCGCCTTGGCAAAGATTGCGATCGACAGCACAGTCATCAGCGTGATCGTCACATTGCGAATGGCATTTGCCTGATGGATCGTCATGTGGGAGAAAATCGAATAGATCGCAAACATCACGATCCCCATGCCGAGGCCAAAATAGCCGCCATAGACGAAGACGGCGAATTCGAGCACAAATGACAGCCACAGCCAGCGGCTGCCGTCAAAGGCGAAGTCGCGCTCCAGTTTCAGCTTGATCCATGGCCCCAGCGCAAAGGACAGGGTTGCAAATGCAAGCAGCCACGGGATCACCCGCTCGAAGGCCGCCTGGCCCGTGCTGATCAGGATGTAGGACCCCAGCACCCCGCCCACCGCCGCCAGCAAGAGCCTGAAACCCAGATGCTTCCGTACTGAGCGCAACTGGCCGCGATAGACGAAGCTGCCCACCACATTGGCAGGCAGAACCGCTACGAAATTGGACGCGTTGGCCTCGATCTCCGACATCCCCGCCGCCAGTAACAGCGGGAAGGTCATGAAGCCTGCGCCTCCAGCCATCACGTTGATGAAGCCCGCCAGCAGGCCGCCGCCGAACAGCAGAAAGATTTCAGTAATGTCCAAGGCGGATCTCGCGTAAACTCAACTCTTATGAGGCGTTCGCGTCAGGGCCGCAAGCGGCTCGACAGTACAGGAGAGATGCAGAATGGCGGGATTATTGAGCCTCGCGACCGCAGTACCGCCGTTCGAACTGCGGACTGAGGAGGTCATCCGCGAGGCTCGCGCGATCTTTGGTGGCCGACACCAGGATTTCGACCGGCTGGTGCCGGTGTTTGGCAACTCTGGCATCGCGCGGCGTTTCTCGGTCAAGCCATATGACTGGTTCCACCAGCTGCAGGGCTGGCCCGAACGCAGCGCCGCCTTTCTCGAGAGCGCTTGTGCCCTTTTCGACGAGGTATCGTCCGCGGCGCTCGACCAGGCAGGGTTGCAGCCTGCCGACATCGACAGCATCGTCATGGTGTCATCAACGGGAATTGCCACCCCTTCGATCGAAGCCCGCATGCTGAGCGGCATGGGCTTTCGTCCGGATGTGCAACGAGTGCCAGTCTTCGGGCTGGGCTGCGCAGGTGGCGCATCGGGTCTGTCGCTTGCAGCACGGCTCGCACAGGCAACACCGGGCTCACATGTGCTCCTCGTGGTGATTGAGCTCTGCACGCTTGCTTTCCGGCCTGACGAAATGTCGAAATCCAATGTGATCGCAACGGCGCTGTTCGGCGATGGCGCGGCAGCTGCCGTTCTCTCCACCTCCGGCCAGCCGATGGCTGTCATCGAACACGCAGGCGAGCACACCTGGCCAGAGACCACCGACATCATGGGCTGGCGGATGGATGCCGAGGGCTTTGGCGCCATTTTCTCACGGTCCATTCCGGAACTTGCCACCACCGACCTGCGCCCGGCCGCAGATCAGTTCCTGGCGCGCCACGGCCTTGCGCTGGCCGATGTGGCCAGTTTCTGCTTCCATCCGGGCGGCGCAAAGGTCATCATCGCGCTGGAGCAAGCCTTCAACCTCTCAGCCGGGCAGTTACAGAGCGAGCGCTCGGTACTGAGGGATTTTGGCAACATGTCCGCACCTACAGTCCTGTTCGTTCTGGCCCGCGAACTGCAGGCTGCAAGCGCCGGACGGCGCTTCCTGTCTGCGCTCGGGCCGGGCTTCACCGCCAGTTTCATCACCATGCTGCACTGAGGTTCACCATGTGGCTCAACATCACGATCCTGGCCTTGGTCACACTGCAGAGGCTGGCCGAACTCCACATCGCGCGCCGCAACACCCGCAAGCTTCTCGAGAAGGGTGGCGTCGAACTCGGATCAAATCATTACCCTGTCATCGTGGCGCTGCACACCATCTGGCTTGCCGGCCTCTGGTATCTGGTGATCACCAGAGCGCCCGAGGTCGCGATGGGTTGGATCATCGCCTATCTCGTGCTGGAGGCGGGTCGCGGCTGGGTCATCGCCGCACTGGGCAGCCGCTGGACAACCCGCATCATCGTGGTGCCCGGCGAGACGCTGGTCAGCGAAGGGCCCTACAAATACATCCGCCACCCCAATTATCTGGTTGTGGCAGGCGAGATCTTCATTCTGCCCATCGCTTTCGGGCTGTGGTGGTATGCCGTGTTTTTCGGCGTGCTGAATCTGGGAGTGCTGTGGTGGCGCATCCGGGCGGAGGATGAGGCCCTCAAGCCGCTGCGCGAGGAAGCTCAGCCGCCGGAGCCCTCGCCCGAGGAGTGATCATGGCTGCCTGCCGCCACATCACCCACCGGCACCTGAACGCTGACTGAGCCCGCCTTCTCGAAGGTCAGTGTCAGCTCGATCATTTCACCCTTCACCAGCGGGCGGGCAAGGCCCATCAGCATGATGTGGTAGCCGCCCGGCTTCATCTGCAGCGTGCCGTGCGCGGGAAGCGCAAGCGGCCCGGCAGGCGCCATCTTCATCACGCCGTCCTCCATCTCGGTCTTGTGGATCTCTGCCGCCTTCGCCGCCGCGCTTGCAACGCCGGTGAGCAGGTCATCCTCGCCATGGTTCATCAGGCTGACGTAAGCCGCAGCCGAAGTTGCAGCAGGCGTGGCGGAAGCGCGCGCAAAGGCCTCCATGACCATGATTGCGGAGGCCTGTGCGGGCATCGCGACAAGCAGGGCCGGAATGCAAGACAGGATGAAGACGAACCGTGCATATGGCGAAAGAGGCATGAAACCATTCCCTGGATCGGTCATGAGGGGCGTTCGAGCGCGCGGTCGGCCGCGGTGGCCGGAATCCACCACTCCCGGCCGCGTGCGGTTTCAACATACTCAGGCCAGGGGAAATCAACGGGCGGCTCATAGTCGCACCACGGGTGGGGATCGGACGCCTCGGCCTTGCGGCGCCGGAACTCCTCTGCAGCCCGGGCCAGGGCATCAGGGTTCGTCATCAGCTCGAGTATGGCCCCCGACACGGTCCTGGCCGCCGTCTTGACCGTGGGATCGATGGTGGCGGGAATGCCACCCAGCGCATTCAGTGCCCACTCGGGATAGGCAAAGCCCGGTGGCGCCTTCAGCACCGCGCGACCCACATAGAAGCGTGCCGTGGGCGCATGCCAGGTCATGTCGGTGTAGTCATCGGATGTATAATGCGTCTGCCAGGACGGCAGGTCCCTGCGCAAGCGGCGTTCTGCCTCCTGCGGCGTCACCAGCTCGCTCAATTCATCGGCAAAGGGACTGTCCATCGGCTCCAGACCCAGCTCTGCCTGCAGCGCCCGAGCGACACTCACCGCCTCGGCGCCAAAACTCGGCGGCCCTGCATGCTCGAGGTTACGGTACACCAGCTCCGCCATTGCATGATTGGCAAGTCCGGGCTTCGACTTCGAAATCCAGTGCCGTTGCACCGTGCAATGCGCGGCTGCTGCTGCCGCCTCGGCATTGCGGTCGAGCACGGCGTAGATGTTCTTCAGCATCGCCACGTCAGGCGCACGCGCTGCAAACATGATCTGCGCCATCTGCGCCGCGAGATTGTCAGCCGTGGCCTGCCCGCTGGCAAGTATGGTTTCGTTCAGCGTCCAGGTTCCACTGTGCGCCAGCATGTGATCACGCATCATCTTGGACAGCGTGTACATGGCCACCACCGCGTCATTGGCGCCCGGCGCCCTGGCGGCCGTGTGCGCTGCAGGGATGGGGGCTCCTGTGGCGCCGCTCGCGGCGCCCTGCAGCCAGGTCTGGGGCTCTTCACACAGGAATTCATAGATTGCAGCATAGTAGGGGCCGCAATGCGTGTCCCAGCGTACCGTGTTGCACAAGGGAAGCATGTAGAAGGGATGGAAGGAGATGATCGCATCCAGCCCTTCATAATAGCCTTTGGCGGCATGGATGGGTTTGGAGCCACGAACCTTCTCTGCAGGTTCGCCCATGAAGCGAATGGTGCCGGTGATGCCGTGGCGCTGCATGGCGGCCTTGGCGGCAAGTGCTCCGGCGAGCGCACCCATGCCGAGTGCTGAATGCGGGTCTGTATGTCCGCCCGCGAAGCGCGACAGGCCGGCGCGTGGCTGCCGCCAGGGCACAGCGGCCTGGCAGTTTCCCGGCACCGCATCATATTCGGCGTAGGCCATGACGGCGGGCCCCGATCCGTTCGACCAACTGGCGGCAAAAGCGGTAGGCATGCCGCCCGAGCCGTCCTCGACGGTGAAGCCCTCGGCGCGCAGCCTTGCAACATACCAGGCCGCAGAGCGGTATTCCCGCCAGGCCGTTTCGGCCAGATGCCAGATGTGGGAATTCCACGCCGACCAGTGCGGGCGGTTTTCTTCCACCCAGGCAAAGGCTGTGGCGCGGGCAGCGTCAATCATGACAGGACCTCGATCAGTTTCGTTGCGGCAGCCTGCAGTTGGGCTTCATCATAGCCTGCAAAGCTCAACAGCAAGCCTTGCTGGCGAGCCCCGCCGGCATAATGGCTGGACAGTGACTGCACCTCAATCCCCGCCCGTGCAAGCCGAGCCACGGCCTGCCCGTCCCTCAGCGGCCGCGGCAGGCGCAACAGCAACATCAATCCTGCAGGCGAGGCTTGGATCTCATAGAGGCGGCCGTCACCCGGCCTCAGCGCCTCAATCAGGGTCCGCCGCCGGGACGCATAGATTCGGCGCATGCGGCGGATGTGAATGGCGAAGGCTCCGGAGTCCATCAACTCGGCCAATGCGGGCTGGGCCATCAGCGATGGCGGCGCGCCGTGAGACAGCCGGTCGGCCCGGAAACCGGTCACCAGGGCCTTCGGCACCACGCAATATCCCAGTCGCAGGATCGGCGAAAAGACCTTGGAGAAACTCCCCGTGTAGATGACGCTGGCGCGTGACGCGAGGCTCATCAGCGCTGGCAGGGGCTTGCCAACGTAGCGATACTCGCTGTCGTAATCATCCTCGATGATGGTCGCGCGTGCCTGCGCCGCCCACTCCAGCAACTCAAGACGCCGGGCGAGCGGCATGGTGACGCCGGTGGGATATTGCCGGGCGGGCGTCACGAATGCAGCACGCGCACGAGCCGACCGCTCGACACCCTGCGCCACGACAAGACCCTCCGAATCCACCGGCACGGGCACCACCTTGGCGCCAGCCTGCGAAAAAATGCGCCGCGCCGTTGGGTAGCCAGGCTCTTCGAACCAGATGGCATCGCCCGCACGCAGGCTGGTCCGGCAGATGAGATCGAAGGCATCGAGGCTGCCCGCCGTGATGATCACCTGCTCTGCCTCGCAACTGATCGCACGCCACTCAAAGAGGTGCCGGGCGATGGATTGCCTCAACGGCAGCCAGCCAAAAGGGTCATTATGCTCGAGCAGCGCCAGCGGTGGATTTCGCCACAAACGGCCCAGAAGCCTGCCCCACTCATCATGCGGAAAGCCTGCCCAATCAACGAGCCCTGAGCGAAATGCGCGCGCCGGCTCGCGCGTCACGGCAGCAGTCTCGCGCATTCTTGCCGGTGCGCGCGAGGCAGTGGCGAGCAAGGCTTCCGGCAGTTCGGCCGCCACTCGGGTGCCTGAGCCGAGGCGGGTTTCGAGATAGCCTTCACTCACAAGCTGCTCATAGGCCTCGACCACGGTTGCGCGGGCCACCTGCAACTCTTCCGACAAAACCCGCGTCGAGGGCAACCTGGCACGGGGCAAAAGCCGGCCCGACAGAACGAGAGCGCGGATCTGCTTTGCGATCTGCTGCTGAATTGGCAGCCGGTCTTCGCGATCAACACCGATCTCGCTGGTCGATATTCCTGAAAGTGGTCTGCTCATCCGTGTCTGATCTGGATCTTTCAACCAGACCATAACTCAGGCATCACAGCCTCACAATCGGAGGATTTCAGGCATGGACGCCCCAACCGAACGAACCCGCGTGAAGCGCATGAACAAGCGTGGCAAGTATGACGCTGACACCGTGCATGGCATCCTCGACGCCACGCCGATCTGCAATGTCGGCTACGTCTTCGACGGCGCACCCTATGTGACGCCCACACTGCAGTGGCGGGAGGGTGATCATCTTTTCTGGCATGGCTCTTCGGCCAGCCGCATGCTCGAGGCCTGCGAGAACGCGGAGGTCTGCGTCACGGTCTCGATCATCGACGGCTTCGTGATGGCCCGCTCGGCCTATAATCATAGCTGCAACTACCGCTCGGTGATGGTGTTCGGAACCGCCAGGAAGCTGACGGACCCGGCCGAAAAGGAGGCGCGCCTCAAGGCCTTCACCGATGGCCTCTGGCCCGGCCGCTGGGACATGCTGCGCAAGATGACGGCCCAGGAACTCAAGGCCACGACGGTGCTGGCCCTGGCGCTCGATGAGGCCTCGGCCAAGGTGCGCACCGGCCCTCCGGGCGATGACGAGGCTGACTATGCCCTGCCGATCTGGGCCGGCGTCATACCGGTCAGGCAGCAGATCCTTGCGCCGGTCGATGATCCTCGGCTGCTCCCCGGTGTCACGCCACCGAGGCACATCACGGATTTCAGCTTTGGTTAAAGCAAGAACCGGCCTGATTGAATCGCGACGTCTCTTGCTCTAGCCGGTGCGCCGGACCAGCTCCACCATATAGGCGGTTGACCAGCCAAAGCTCAGAAAGCCGTTTGCGGCGGTGATGCCCGAGAGCAACCGCCAGTCATCGCCGAGAATAATGTCACCAAACCCTGCCGTGGTGAAGGAAACGGTGGTGAAGTAGAGCGCGGGCTCGAGTCCGCTGATTGCGCCAACCAGCAAGAACGTCAGGGCCCAGACCCACACCTGGATGGTGATGACCAGCATCACGAACAGCACGGAGACGACAATCGCCGCAGTATTGGCGAAGCGGCGAAAGCGGCGGCGCAACCACAGTATCAACGGCTCCAGCCGATTGCTGAAGGCACTGAACATCTCGGCCTGGATCGCCACATTGACCACGATCAGCAACGAACCGAGCGCCAGATGGGCAATCATGCGTCCTCGACCTCAACCCTCGTGATCAAGCCTTGTGCATCGAACTGTACTGTCTCGGTACCACTGCGACTGACCAGCGTCCCCGATGACCGGGCAGTGGCCTCAAGCCGCCAGATGGACCGCGCCGAACGAGGGCCCAGCGGCACGATGCTGTCATCCACGGCGCACTGGTCGGGATGTTCGGCAAAATAGGCGCTGAAAGCAGCGATGATGGCATCCCGCCCGTCGATGCGGCCATTGACACCAGGCGAGACGTAGATGGCGTCCGGCGCAAACATCCGTCTCACCACTTCGGCGTCATAGTCGTTCAGTGCGGCATGATAGCGCCGCACTGCTGCAACGGGATCGGGCGTCATGCCCCGAACTCACCCATGATGCGCACCCAGCTGCGAATGCCACGCCGGAAACTCTCGACATCGTATTTTTCATTGGGGCTGTGGATGGCGTCGTCATTCTGGCCGAAACCCACCAGAATGCTGTCCATGCCCAGAATGTCCTTGAAGGAGCGGCAGATCGGGATCGAGCCGCCAGACCCCATGAGCACCGCCTCGCGCCGGAATTCGTCCTTCAGCGCCTTCGCCGACTTGGCGATGATCGGGTTGTCCTCGGCAATCTCGGTCGCCGGGCTGCCGCCGCCACGTCCCGAGAACGTCACCTTGCAGTCCTTCGGGATGAGGCCCTTCACAAAACGCTGAAACGCCTTGAGCACCTTCTCCGGTTTCTGCCGGCCCACCAGCCGGAAGGTGAACTTGGCATGCGCCTGGGAGGGCAGCACCGTCTTGGTGCCTGCACCCGTATAGCCGCCCCACACGCCGTTAACCTCTGCCGTTGGCCGGGCCCAGACCTGCTCGAGCACGCTCCGGCCCTTCTCGCCCGCCGGCAGCTTCAATCCAACCTCCCGAAGGAAGCGTGCCTCCGAGAAATCGAGCGACTGCCACTGTTTCCTGGTGGCTTTTGGCAGTTCGGCAACGCCGTCATAGAAACCGGGGATGGTCACCCTGCCCGTCTTGTCATGCAGAGCTGCAATCACTTTGCTCAGTACACGGATCGGGCTCATGGCTGGACCGCCGTAAACACCCGAATGCAGGTCAATCCGCGGGCCGGTGATGGTGACCTCCTCGTGCACAAGCCCGCGCAGCCTCGTGGTGATGGCGGGCGTGCGGCGGTCCCACATGTTGGTGTCGCAGACAAAAGCCGCGTCGCATGAGAGCTCTTTGGCATGCGCCTTGAGGAAGGGCACCAGCGAGGGCGAACCCGACTCCTCCTCGCCCTCGATCAGGAAAGTGGCTTTCACCGGAAGTGATCCTGTTGCCTTGATCCAGGCGCGCGCGGCCTCGACGAATGTCATGAACTGGCCTTTGTCGTCGGCCGTGCCGCGGCCATACATGCGCGCCACGCCTTTCTCCGTCTTCACAACGGGCTCGAAGGGCGGCGTCGCCCACAGTTCCAGCGGGTCTGCGGGCTGCACGTCGTAATGGCCATAGAACAGAAAGTGCGGTGTGCCGGGCCTGGCTTGCTTTGGAGTATAATGCGCCACCACCATGGGCCGTCCCTTGGTCTTGCGCGCCTCCGCCTTGAAGCCCAGTTGCTTCAGGTCTGCGACGATCGCCTTTGCCGCAGTCTCACAATCGGCAGCGTGCGCTGGATCGGTGGAGACGGAAGGAATTCGCACCAGACGGAACAGTCGCTCCAGGCTGTTGTCAAAGTCGGCCGCAGCGGCAGCCAGCACGGCATTCAGGTCAGTCATGTCGATCTCTCTCAGGATAATTCAGCGATGATGCGTGTCCAGGCGCGGGTGCCACGCCGCAGGCTTTCAAGGTCATATTTTTCGTTGGGTGAATGTTCGGCATCGTCAGGCTGGGCGAAGCCTACCAGCAGGCTGTCGATTCCCAGATGCGTCTTGAAGGACTCAACCACGGGGATCGAGTAGCCCGCGCCGGCCAGCACCGGAGCGCGGCCAAACTCATCCTCGAGCGCCCGGCTTGCCGCACGCACCCACGGCGTATCCTCCGCGACCACGAAGCCTGCTGAATCACCCCCCGCATCCGTGAAGCGCGCCGTGCAGTCCACTGGCAGGCGGGCGCGCACGAAGTTGCGGAAAGCACGCCGGATCTTCTTCGGATCCTGGCCCTCGACGAGCCGGAAGGTAAGCTTTGCCGTTGCTTCGGAGGGCAGCACTGTTTTGCTGCCCGGCCCCCGGTAGCCGCCAAAAATACCATTCACTTCTGCCGTAGGCCGCGCCCAGATCTGCTCGAGCACGGAATAACCCTTCTCGCCCGCCGGAACCGAGAGACCCACTTCTGCAAGAAATGCCTTTTCCGGAAAGGCGAGCCCGCGCCAGGCACGCCGTACCGCTGGCGGGATCGGTCTCACGCCCTCATAGAAGCCAGGAATGGTGATCCGCCCGCGGCCGTCATGAATTGCCGCAAGGATGCGGCTCAGCACCTTGATCGGGTTTTGCGCCGGCCCGCCAAAATAGCCCGAATGCAGGTCGATGCGCGGCCCCCTCACCGTCACCTCCTCGCCGATGCAGCCACGCAGACGAGTGTTGATGGCCGGCGTGGTCCGGTTCCACATGCCGGTGTCGCAGATGAAGGCAACGTCCGCGGCAAACTCCCGGGCGTGCCGCTTCAGGAAACGGTCCAGATGGGTGGCATCGCCCTCCTCGTCGCCCTCGATCATCACGGTGAGCTGGAACGGCAGCGATCCATGCAGCTTGAGCCAGCAGCGGCTGGCTTCCAGAAAGGTCATCAATTGGCCCTTGTCGTCAGAAGCGCCACGGGCGAATATGGACTGCCTGCCGCTCTTGCCCTTCCGGATCTGTGGCGCAAACGGGGCGGAGGTCCACAGGTCAAGCGGGTCGGCGGGCTGAACATCATAATGTCCATAGAACAGAACATGCGGACACCGCGTCCGGCCAGGCGGGCGGTAGCGGCCCACCACCAGGGGCTGGCCGCTCGTCTCGCGCAAACCGGCCTTGAGCCCCATCTGCGACAAGCTCCCCGCCAGCCACAGGGCGGCCTTGCGGCAATCTCCATGATGGGCGGGGTCCGTGCCGATGCTGGGGAAACGCAGCAACTCCGTCACGCGTGCAAGGCTGTCGGGAAAGCAACGATCGACTTCGGCAAGGGCGGCTGTGAGATCCGTCAAATTGGCACCAGGCTCAGTGGACATGCAAATCAAACTGACAATGTCACGGCGGCCACCTGCGCGGCAAGGGCCGAGGCATGAACGAGACCGCCTCATTTCAACTTGCCCGCGATAGCCTGCAGGCCCATGAGCCGTCAGCCGGGCTGCGGCGCATCCGCCGCCAGGGCTATCAGCGCTTCCTCGCCTTCATGGGTGAAATCAACCTTGCCCTGCTCTGGCGCCGGCGCTGGTTCTTCATCACCATGATCGTGGGTTTTGCGCTGATGGCCGCCCCCACCCCCGCAGGCCTCAGCCACGAGGGCAAGATCGTACTGGTCATGTCGCTGATGGCGACCATGCTGTTCATCACCGAGGCCATTCCGCTGCCCACCGTGCCGCTGCTCATCATCATTGGTCAGGTCGTCCTGTTGCGAGTCGATCCAACTCGCGTGGCTCAGAGCCTGATGACGGATTCGGTGCTGTTCATCATGGGCTCGCTGATGCTGGCGGTGGCCATCGTGCGCCAGCGCCTCGACAAGCGCATCGCCTGGTGGATCGTGCGCATGACCGGCACCAATATTTATGCCATCAGCTTCGGCATCACGATGGTGTGTGGCGTGATCGCCGCCTTCATCGGCGAACACACGGTAGCGGCGATGATGCTGCCGGTGGGTGTCACGCTGATCACGCTGACGTCGAATGATCCGCGCAAGGTGCGCAACGTTGCGGCGGTGCTGCTGTTCTCGATTGCCTATGGCTGTTCCATCGCCGGGGTCGCAACGCCCTCAGGCGGTGCGCGCAACGCCATCATCATCAGCTACTGGAGAGACTTCTTCTACAATCCAGCTGATCCGGAAACCCGCCGCTTCCTGATGGATTACATCACGTGGATGATCTACGCCTTCCCGATGTTCCTTTTGCGGCTGCCTCTGGTAACGCTGTTCCTCGTTATGACCTTCAAGCCGGAGTTCACGGATATGTCGCGCGCCGTGGCGCGGCTGCGCACCCAGGTCTCGCTGCAGGGGCCGATGCGCGCCAACGAGTGGCTGACCATCATCATATTCTCGCTCACCATCATCGGCTGGGTGACCCTGTCGGGCACGCTGGGCCTCGGGGTTGTGGCGCTTTCAGGCGCGGCGGCCTTCCTTGTGCTGGGTCTCGTGCGTTGGGAAGACATCAACTCGGGCGTCAACTGGGGCGTGGTGCTGCTCTATGCAGCTGCCATTTCGCTGGGCGTGGAGATGAAGATCACGGGCGCTGCGCAATGGGTGGCCGAAAGCGTCTTCCTGGCAATGCGCGAGATCGGCGCCAGCAACACCTTCGGCTTCAACACCGTGATCTCACTGCTCACCATTGCAGTGTCCAACACGATGACGGCGGGCGCAGCCGTCGCGGTGCTGGCCCCCATCGTTCTCAAGACGGCAGTGACCGCCGGCCAGGACCCGATCAGCGCAGGCTTCATCACGGCGATCTCCTCCGCCTTCGGCTATCTCACGCCTGCCGCGCAACCGGCCTTTACCATCATTTACGCCTCGGGCTTTCTCAAGGGCACCGACTTCTTCCGCATCGGCGTGCGGATGATGGCCCTGTCCTTCACCGTGCTGATCGTCATTTCGGTGCTGTACTGGCCCCTCCTTCATCCTTAAGCTTCGAGCCTCATGGTGTTCAGTCGATCCACCCTCTCCGACCGGCAGGAAGCCGCTGTCCAGAAAACGCTGCAAAATCTGCGTGCGCAGCGGCGCAGCCGATTCCGGCTCCTCGCCTGCATCGATGGCAGCGAGGAGGCACTCGTGACCGTGCGCTTTGCTGCCCGGTTCGCGGCACAGGAATCCTGCGATCTGATCGTGCTGTTTGTTCGGCCCATCGATTCCGGGTTGCAGTCCGGCGGGCTTCAGGTGCGGCTGGCCCGCGAGAACATGCTTGAGGCAGGCATTGACCTGCCGGGCGTCAGGCATCTGAAGCGCGCCCTGGAAATTCTGAAAGACGAGGGCATCGATGTATCGGGCTGGCCCAAGGAGGCCCAACGCAGTGAAGCCTGGGGGGATCCTGCGGGCGACAACAAGCTCGAGTTCCGCAGCCCGTTGGGCCGCGTGGTGGTTTTGAAGCTCAAGACCGCGCCGGATGTCGCCAACGGTATTCTCGATCAGTACGAGCTAGGCCCCTACAATCTCATCATCATGGGTGAGCCCTCGCGCTGGTCGAACGAGGTGATGGCATTCTTCCGCCCTGGCGTCGTCCAGACGGTGACCACCATGGCGCCCTGTTCGGTTCTCGTGGCGCGTGACAGCCTCTCAAAACAGGGCTTCTTGATCTGCACCGATGGCTCTTCCCGGTCCATGCAGGCGGTGCGGCGCGCGGCCGTGCTGGCCAGTGTGGCGGGCGAACCGATCACGCTGCTCTCGGTCGCCGACAGCGAAGCCGGGCAGCCTGCAGCCGAAGAAGCCGTGGCTAACGCCCGTGCACTGCTCAGGGCTATGAAGATCGAAGTTGCCGAAACGCGCGTGGCGGTCGGCAGGCCCGCCGAGGAAATCGTCGAGATCGGCTCGCTCTACAGGGTCATTGTGGTAACCGATGAAGGCGGCACGCGTCTGCAGCGCCTGATCAGGGGGTCAACAGCCACCGAAGTGGTGCGCAAGGCGCGCACCAGCGTGCTTGACGTCAGGTGAGTGGCGGCTGCCCTCAGGCCCTTTCTTGTTCCATGGCGTCGAGATACTCATCGAGATGCTCAAGGTTCTCGAAACGCATCCAGCCATCTTCGGTCTCCGCCTCGACCGTCCCGTCAGACAGAATGCGCGCGGGTCGATGCCGGATGATGCGTTCGTCGATGACATAGAGCTGGCCGGAGACTACGGCCTCCTCATCAAGGGGAGGCGCCCCACTTGCAGCGGCAGCGGCGCGCGAGGAGACCGGCTCGCCGTCGCCGGACGGAGCCTTGCCCTTGAAGACTTGCTCGATACTGGTGCGGGCAACGTCCAGCGCCCCAATCATGTCGCGAGTGGACTGCGACATCTCGCCATCGCTCACCACGTCGGGCTGCGCACTTGTTTCCGGCGCCGCTGGCTTGGTGTTGCGGGGGTCGAATTCTGGAATTTCCGTTGCAGCGGAAGCCGGGGCGAGCGACACCTGGGCCTGGCTCCTGGCAAGTTTATCATGGCCATCGATGACTGTGCCCATTCCAATGGCCAGCATACCGCCAACCAAACAGATGATGGCCGTTTCGAGCGTTACGCCATTCACCGGAACGGTGGGAAACAGAACAATGACGCCCATGGCCAAGCCCGCGGCAGCAAACAGGATGCCCGCGATCCACATGAACTTGGCCATCACACCCTCCCTGTACGGCTCCGCCGTCTACCCCTGATTGTTGATTCGCAGCGCGCCGGAGACTTATACTTATGAGCGGTTAATCATAACAATTGGTAAGTTCCACGCACAGCGGACCCCCAAGCACTTCGCCGCAAATCACAAAAAATCTCTTTAAGTCTCTGTTTTATTGCGTATTTTCATTGAAACTTGACTCAACTTTTTAGCTTGCTGCGACTGGCGGCTGGCCGTCGACCACAATTCGCGGGGCAGGCCTTGCCAGGCCACCCCCCTCGAGAGCCGCCCAAACCTGGCGGGCAACATCCCGGTAGATGGCGCTGTGCAGGCTGTCCGGCATGCTTGCCACTATGGGCTCGCCCGCGTCCGAGCGCAGGCGGAGTTCCTTGTCGAGCGGCACCTCGCCCAGGAACGGCACCCCGATGCGGTCGGCCTCTGTTCTGGCGCCACCATGCCCAAAGATCTCGTGACGTTCGCCGCAGGCAGCGCAGACGAAATAGCTCATGTTCTCGATGATGCCGATCACTGGCACATTGACCTTTCTGAACATGTTCAGCCCCTTGCGGGCATCGATCAACGCCAGATCCTGTGGAGTGGACACGATGACGGCGCCGGACAGTGGTGTCTGCTGGGCAAGCGTGAGTTGCACGTCACCTGTCCCAGGCGGCATGTCGATGACCATGACGTCGGCGGGGCTCCACTCCGTCTCGCGCAGCAGCTGGGTCAAGGCCGACATCACCATCGGCCCGCGCCAGATCATCGGCGTATCCTCGGGAACGAGAAAACCGATCGACATCACATCGAGGCCGTGGCGGCGCATCGGTTTCATCTTCTTGCCCGCCGCATCGGAGGCTTCGGGCTTGCCGCTGAGGCCGACAAGCTTCGGCACCGAGGGGCCATAGACGTCGGCATCAAGCACCGCGACGCGCAGTCCCAGCGATTGTAGTCCGAGCGCCAGATTGACGGCTGTGGTGGACTTGCCAACACCACCCTTGCCAGATGCCACGGCAATCAGGTGCTTGATGCCGGGAATCGCTCCGCCACGTTGAGCGGTGGCCGGGGTCGCCTGACCCGATGGTGCAGGGCGCTCGGCGGTGAGCGCAACCATCGCCTTACTGACACCGGGAATGCCGAGCACGGCCTTTTCCACCGCTGCACGCAACATTTCCATGGCCGGCATGTGCTGCTGCGATGCAGTGAGAGCAAACATCACGGTTCCGCCCTGAATGGCAATATCCGAGACGAGGCCGGCCGACACCACATTTCCCCGCCCATCCGGTGCCGCAATGCGTTTCAACACTGCCAGAACATCTTCCGCCGCAACCGTCGTCATGACTATGGAATCCCTTTGATCACGGATATTTAGGTGCAGGCACTGACACCTTCAAGCCAGCTCTTCGTTCAACCGGTCTTATTGGCAACGCCGGCGGACTCAAACGTGGCCATGCCGGTATGGAGCTCTGCCGCGGCCTTGACGATGCCCGCTGCCATGGCCGCACCCGAGCCCTCGCCCAGGCGCATGCCGAGATCGACAAGGGGCCGCAGGCCCAGCTTCTCAAGAAGGCGGCGGTGAGCCGGTTCGGCCGAAAGATGGCCCGCCACGCAATGTGCAAGCGCATCCGGGCGCAGCGCCCAGAGCACGGCGGCCGCCGCACCCGCCACATAGCCGTCAATGATCACCGGAATGCGCTGCAGTCGGGCTGCAAGTATGGCGCCTGCCATGGCGGCCAGTTCCCGGCCGCCAAGCCGGCGCATCACTTCGAGCGGATCTGCAAGATGGGCCTGGTGCAGATCGACGGCACGGCGCACGGCGTCGGCCTTGCGCTTCAGTCCAGCGCCGTCAACGCCAGTACCGGGGCCAACCCACTCTTCCGCCTCCCCCCCGAACAACGCCAGCGCAAGAGCCGCCGCCACGGTGGTGTTGCCGATCCCCATCTCGCCGATGCAAAGAATGTCACAGCCCTCCGTTGCCTCCATTCCGTAGGCCATGGTCGCGGCGCACTCGGCCTCCTCGAGTGCCGCCTCGCGGGTGATGTCGCCGGTCGGCTTCTCGAGCGCCAGTTCGAAAACCTTGAGGCCCAGTCCGAAGCTCTTGCAGATCTGGTTGATCGCCGCTCCATCAGTCTGGAAGTTGGCCACCATCTGACGCGTGACCTCCTGGGGATAGGCGGTAACACCCTGGCTGACCACGCCATGATTTCCGGCGAACACCGCGACGACGATGCGCCCGGCCCTGGGCGGATGGCATCCCTGCCAGGCGCAAAGCCACTCGGACAGCTCTTCCAGCCGGCCCAGCGCACCCGGCGGCTTAGTCAGCTGCGCCTCGCGCGCCCGGCAGGCGGCAATTGCGTCAGCATCGGCCGGGGGCAGCTCGTTCAGCAAGTTGCGGATATCATCGAAGGGCAAGCCCGATGCGGCATTTGTCATTTGCTGAGAAGGCTCCTATTTTCGCAATCCATTCACCATACGGACAAGGGTCTAGCACACATCATGAGCGACGCGTTTGGGCCTCACAGCGCACATCGGGGGCGTTTCCGGCCATTTGCAGCGTTCCTCGTGGCGCTGCGCTTTCTGACTCGCCTGCCTGCGCCGTTCATCCGCACGGTTGACCCGCCGCGCCTCAAGGATTCGATGGCCATGTTCCCCGTGGTGGGACTCATCACCGGCAGCCTTGTGGCCGGCGCGCTCATCCTTGCACATGAGCTGCGCCTGCCAGAGCTGTTCTGCGGTTTTCTCGCCATCGGCTTTGGCCTCATGCTGACAGGCGCCTTTCACGAGGACGGGCTAGCCGACCTGGCCGATGGCTTCGGAGGCGGCGCCACCCGGGAAGACCGGCTGCGCATCATGAAAGATAGTCACATCGGCGCCTACGGAACTCTGGCACTGGTGGTGGCCATTCCTGCACGTGCCGTGCTGCTGGCGGAGCTGCTCAGCCTGCCAGCACTCACTGTCCTCGTTCTCATGGCGGGCGCGGCCGCCTTTTCGCGGGCACTCATGGTGGATCTGCTGTCCTCGACACGGCCTGCACGCAGCGATGGACTGGCCGTCCTGGCCGGCCAGCCAAGCCGCCAGACCGGCCTGCTGGCCATCGCCATCGGCGGATTGGCAGCCGGGCTCGGCGCCTGGTTCGCGCTGTCCTGGGAGGCCGCGGTGGTGGCATTGATCGCCGCGCTGCTGGCGGTCGCCACCGTCCGGTGGCTCGCGATGCGCAAGATTGGCGGCCAGACAGGGGATGTCTGCGGGGCGGCTCAGGTACTGGCGGAAACCGCAATGCTTGCCGTCTTTGCCGCAGCCCTTTCCTTTACGTGACCAACAGGGCATACTGCAACCTCAAAAAGAGGTTTCAATGTTCGCTTCGCGTATCCTGATGATTGTCGCTGTGCTGGCCTCCTGGTTTCCAGACACCAGCCCCGCCACCGCCGGCATGACCGAACTCAAGGCCGTACAGGGTGGTCACTTCGTTGCCATCGCCGACATCAACGGCACGCCGGTGCGTGTCATGGTCGATACCGGCGCCACAACCGTGGCGCTCAGCTACGAGGACGCGGAAGCCGCGGGCCTGAAGCCAGCGCGGCTTGACTTCAATGCCCCTGTTGCCACCGCCAATGGCACGGTCGGAGCAGCGCGCGTCACCATCCGGCGTGTCGAGATTGACGGCGTCCGCGTCAATGACGTGCCCGCCATGGTGCTTCCCCAGGGAGCCATGCGCGGCTCGTTGCTGGGCATGAGCTTCCTGTCGAGGCTTCGCAGCTTCTCGGTCGAGGATGGGGTGCTCCGCCTGCGCGACTAGAACGAGACGGATTGAGATGGACTGACGCTCAAGCATCCCTTCCGGCAGGGGGGTACGTTGGCCAGGGTTCAGTGCACGCTGGACGTTTTCCGGCAGTTGAGCGGCGCTTCCCGGCGCGGCGGCGTGCAGCGGATCGCTATGCTTCCTTCCATGAACGCGATGAACCAGACCCCGATCGAGACGCCCTGCGTCAAGATATGCGTCGTCGACCCCGAAACGGGGTTCTGCATTGGCTGCGGCCGCACGCGGAGCGAAATCGGCGGCTGGCTTGGCATGACCGCAGAGACGCGGAGGCTGGTGATGGCTGAACTGCCGGAGCGTGTCGCCACTCTCACCCGACGGAAGACACGGCGCGGCGGCCGTGCCGGGCGGCTCGGGCAATAGGTTCACTCGGCTGCAAGCGGCGCCGGCGTGTCCCGGGCAGCGACCTCCGCTGCCGCCTGCTCGAGAACCTCGATGCCCGCGCCCGGTCTTACGCCCTCTTCCGAAAGTATCCGCCGCCACAGCCTTCCGCCGGCGACGCCATGGAAAAGGCCCAGCATGTGGCGGGTCATGGCGTGGAGCGGCACGCCATGTGCGAGTTCGGCCGCGATCAGGGGCTTGCAGCTTTCGACCACGGCCAGGCGGCTGCGCCTTTGCGGCGGCGATCCGAAGAAGCGGCTGTCGACCTCCTGCAAGATCCATGGCGTCTGATAGGCTGCACGGCCAATCATCACGCCATCGACATGGTCGATATGTGCCTGAGCCTCCGCCAGCGTTGCAATGCCGCCATTGATGATCACCCTGAGATCAGGGTGGCGCTGCTTCATTCGGTATACGCGGCCGTAATTGAGCGGCGGGATTTCGCGGTTCTCGCGTGGCGACAGGCCGCTGAGCCAGGCCTTGCGGGCATGAACGATGAAGGTCGTGACACCTGACTGGCGCACGGTTTCGACGAAGTGGGTGAAATCTTCCTCCTCGTCCTGTGCATCAATGCCGATGCGGCACTTGACCGTCACCGGCAGCTTGACAGCCGCACGCATCGCGCCGAGGCAATCGCGCACAAGCGCCGGTTCGGCCATCAGGCAGGCGCCGAAGCGGCCGGTCTGCACCCGGTCGGACGGACAGCCGACGTTGAGATTGATCTCGCAGTAGCCAAATTCCTCACCCCATTTGGCGGCTTCCGC
>NZ_JBIIDX010000093.1:0-14456 GCF_044238155.1 Aestuariivirga sp.
GGACACTGGAGGCGCGTATTCATCCTATCCGCCCAGCGGCCGGAGCAGCGCGCGGGAAATGATATGGCGCTGGATTTCGCTGGTTCCCTCCCAGATGCGCTCGACGCGCGCGTCGCGCCAGATGCGTTCGAGCGGGAGGTCCGACATCAGCCCCATGCCGCCATGAATCTGGATCGCCTCGTCGGCGACGAAGGCCAGCATCTCGGTGGCCTTGAGCTTGGCCATGGCCATGTCCATGTCGGTTACCGTCTTCTGGTCGAATTTCCACGCCGCCTCGAGCGTGAGTAGTTCCGCCGCCTTGAGCTCCATCGCCATGTCGGCAAGCTTGAAGGACACGCCCTGGAACTTGCCGATCTGCTGGCCGAACTGCTGACGGTCCACCGCCCATTGCTTGGCATGCTCGAGCGCGCGCTCGGCACGGCCAATGCAGGTGGCGGCGACTTGAAGCCTGGTTGCACCCAGCCAGTCATTGGCCACCTCGAAGCCCTTGTGCAACTCGCCCAGAATCTGGCTCTTGTGCACCCGGCAATCGCTGAACTCCAAGATAGAGTTGTTGTAACCGCGGTGCGACACGTTGCGATAGCCTTTGCGCACGGTAAAGCCCGGCGTTCCCATGTCGATCAGGAAGGCGGTGATCAGCTTCTTCCTGCCGCGCGGTGTTTCCTCCTCGCCGGTTGCGGCAAACAGGATGACGAAGCTCGCCTCATCGGCATGGCTGATGAAGTGCTTGGTGCCATTGATGACGAAATCATCGCCGTCGGCGCGTGCGAAAGTCTTCATGCCGCGCACGTCAGAGCCAACGCCGGGCTCGGTCATGGCCAGGCAGTCGGCCTTCTCGCCGCGCACGCTGGGAAAGAGGTACTTCTCGCGTTGAGCTCCCACGCAGGCCATCAGGATGTTGGAGGGCCTGGCGACACAGGTCCAGTGCAGCGCGTAGTTGGCGCGGCCCAGTTCCTTCTCGTAGAGAACCCAGGTCAGCGTATCGAGGCCGGCGCCTCCGACCTCGGCTGGCATGTTGGCGGCATAGAGCCCCGCTGCAATTGCCTTCTGCCTGATCGTATCACGCAGCTCGGGGCGCAGCACTCCCGTCTCCTCGATCTCGGCTTCATGCGGATAGAGTTCGTTGACGACGAAATCTCGCGTCGTCTTGACGATCATCTGCTGCTCTTCGGAAAGCGAAAAATCCATGCCAGCGCTCACTTGATGTGGAAGGTCTCGACATGGCCGTCGATGGCGATGTCCTGACCATTGATCATGAAGGCTTGCGGCGAGGCAAGGAACACCGCGAGGGCTGCCACCTCATGAGCCTCCGTGAGGCGCTCGAGCGACTGGTTGCCGACGATCTCGCGCGCCACCACCTCGAAGGGAACGCCGCGGACATCCGCCTCGCCCTGGATCACCCGGTTGATCCGGTCGCCCTTCACCGAGCCAGGGCAGATGGCGTTGCAGCGCGCATTGTAGCGGCCAAGTTCGATGGCCAGCGACTTGGTGAGGCCGATGACGCCCCACTTGGCGGCGGCGTAGGGCGTGCGGTTGCCGAAGCCGTGCTGACCGGCGTTCGACGACATGTTGATGATGCAGCCTGATTTCTGCGCCTTCATGACAGGCGCGGCGCGCCTGGCGCACAGGAAGTAGGAGTCGAGGCAGACCTCGAGGCACTCGCGCCAGCCCGCGAGGTCAATGCCTTCGACGGGCGAGGTCGGGCCCTTGATGCCGGCATTGTTGACCAGCACGTCGAGCCCGCCCAGATCATCCAGCGCATCGTCGAACCAGGCGTTGATCTCGCCTTCATTGCGGACATTCACCCGGCTGGCCGCGATATCCGGGAAATCGGCGCGGAACTGCGAGAGGGCGGCCTCGTTCACGTCACAGATATGGACCCGCGCGCCCTCATGGGCAAAGGCCCGGGCGATTTCCTTGCCAATCCCGTCTGCTGCGGCCGTTATCATCACGCGTTGCTGCGGCATGTCATTCTCCCTGTGTGATGGCCACCGCCGTCACTTGCGTTTATTCTTTCCGGCCTTGCGGGCCGTCTTCTCGCGTTCCAGCACCAGGCCGCTGCCGATCTTGTGCTTGCGGAACACTTTCATCATGTCGACCAGCACGGCGTTGCGCTTGGCCTCGATCGCGGCAACGCTTCTGCCGCCAGCCTGCGCTTCGCAGCCTTCGACCAGGCGCTTCTCCAGCGTCTCGTTCCATTTCGGGAACTTGAGGTCGGTCCAGTCGAGTTCCAGCGTCGGGTCGAACTGCTTGATGAAGTCGCGCATGCCGCCGGGGCCGCCCGCCAGATGATAGGTGAGGAAGGAGCCCATGAAGGCCCAGCGCATGCCGGCGGAATAGACAATCGAATCGTCAATGTCGCCGGTGGTGCCGATGTCCTTGTTGAGGATGTGCAGCGCCTCGCGCCACAGGGCTTCCTGCAGCCGGTCGCAGATATAGCCCATGATCTCCTTCTTGAGGCGCAGCACATGCATGCCGATCGACTCGAAATATTCGCCGGCGCGGTCCATGACCTGGGCCGAGGTCTTGGCGCCCGGCACCGTCTCCACGAGCGGCAAGAGATAGACCGGGTTGAAAGGATGCCCGATGATCACCCGGTCGGGGTGCTTGCACTTGCTCTGCAGGTTGGACGGCAGGAAGCCCGATGAGGACGATGCAATAATCACATGCGGCGCGGCGATGGCGTCGATGTCACGGAACAGTCTGATCTTGAGGTCCTCGCGTTCCGGTGCGGCCTCATGGATGAAGTCGGCCTTTGAGGCCATCTCCTTGAGGTCGGTGGTGAAGCGAAGCTTGCCCTTCTTCTTCGGCTTTCCCAGCAGCGCTTCCAGCGATGGCCAGGCGGTCTTGATCTGGGCTTTGAGTTTTGCTTCCGCGCTGGGCGAGACGTCATAGGCGATGACGTCGAAGCCGCGGAACAGGAGCCGTGCGGCCCATCCCGCACCGATAAGGCCGGTTCCTGCGATTCCGACGGTCTTGATTGTCTTGGTCTTGGTCTTGGTCGGGGGCCTGGCCATGTCAGTTCTTCCTGGGGCTGAGTTTCAGGATCGCGCGGCCGTCGTCCGGCGAGGCGACCTTGCTACCAAGAATTTCGATGATCTTCACCGCCTTCTCGACCAGCGTGCCGTTGGAGGCATAGACGCCCTTCTCGAGCCAGAGATTGTCCTCGAGGCCAACCCGTACATGGCCGCCGAGCAGAACAGCCTGCGCCACCGCCGGAAACTCGTTGCGGCCGATGCCGAAGGCCGCCCAGATCGCATCCTTCGGGAGCTGCGCCTTCTGATAGGCCATGGTTTCGCTGTCATAGGGTGCCCCCCAGGGAATGCCGAGACACAGCTGGAACAGGGGCGGCCCCTCGACAAGTCCTTCGGCGCAGAGCTGTTTGGCAAACCAGAGATTGCCGGAATCAAAGATTTCCATTTCAGGTTTCACGCCGTAGGACTTGATCAGCCTGGCCTGTTCGCGGAGCTGAGTGGGGGTCTGCACGACAATGGCATTGCCGTCGCCGAAATTGAGGGTGCCGCAATCGAGCGTGCAGATTTCCGGGCGCAATTCCTTCACATGGATCAACCGCTCCTCCGGTCCCACGCAATCGGTCCCCGGCCCGAAGTCGAGCGGCTTCTCGCCGGCGCCGACTTCCACATCACCGCCCATGCCGGCGGTCAGGTTGATGATGACCTCCTTGTTGCGGTCACGGATACGCTCCATCACCTCGCGGTAGTAGGCCACCTTGCGTGAGCCCTTGCCGGTTGAAGGCTCGCGCACATGGCAATGCACCACGGTGGCCCCGGCGCTTGCCGCCTCAAGGGCGGAATTGGCGATCTGCTCCGGCGTCACCGGTATGGCTGGGTGCTTGCCGACGGTGTCGCCCGCGCCGGTGACTGCACAGGTTATGATGACTTTGGGCTGCATGGGCCTACTCCTGTTTCCGGGGCAGGAACCTAGGCGCTTACGCTATCAGCCGATAGGGATTTTTCGCCATGGGTCGTCCATTTTCCGTCATGGCGGATATGGGCGGTCAGGTGTTGAGGTCCGGTGCCCGGACCAGAGCGCAGCCGCTGATCTGCCAGCTGCCATCGGGCTGAAGCTCGAAACTGTAGAGCGCCTCATAGGTCAGGCCGTCGGGCCCGAGTATGGTGACCTTCTGGAACGGACGCCCGTCGGCGCTGGTGCCGGCTTCGCCGAAAGACAGCGACTGCGGCCGATAGACGGGCTGGTAGCCGCGCCGCACCATGTCCATGAAGATCTCGGCGGTCGGGAAGATCTGGCGAATTGACGGGCTGGCATAGCCATAGGCGCGCTGCCCGTCATCGGCCTGGAATGCCTCGATCTGGGCGCTGATCACGGCCCGGAAGGTCGCCGTGTCGACGTCTTCAGCAGCAGCCGGCGAAACCAGCAGCAACATCGCAAGGACCAGACCAGCCAGCTGACGCATCAATGCCTCCAATTTTTGAACACCAGTGGTTACGGGGCTGCGGGGACGGCGGTTCAGCGCTCGGTGTGCGGCGCAACAAAACCGGGCAGGGCGGATTGTGCTTGGCGGGCCAATCGCCGCACTTGACGGTGGTGAAATCGCGGATGAGTATGAGCGAGGGATTACGATTAGAAGAAGCGCCCCGGCCGGGGCCGTGTGCCGACGTCCATCTGGCACCCGTGGCCCGGCTGAGCGCAGTTCAATTCCGGGAGGATAGGATGCCTGCAATCTCGATGAAGGTGAATGGTCAGGCGGTGTGCGGTGAGGTTGAAGGCCGCACGCTGCTGGTTGAGTTCATCCGCGACAAGCTCGGTCTCACCGGCACGCATGTCGGCTGTGACACCAGCCAGTGTGGTGCCTGCGTGGTGCATGTGAATGGCAAGGCGGTGAAGGCCTGCACGGCTCTGGCCATTGCCCATGACGGGGCTGATGTGACCACCATCGAGGGTCTGGCGTCCAACGGGAAGCTGCATCCGATGCAGGAGGCCTTCCGCGAGCATCACGGTCTGCAGTGCGGCTTCTGCACGCCCGGCATGATCATGGCCGCCGTCGACATGGTCAATCGCCTTGGCAAGACGCTCGACGAGGACACCATCCGGCACGAGCTGGAAGGAAACATCTGCCGCTGCACCGGCTACCACAACATCGTCGCCGCCGTCAGGGCTGGCGCGGCCAACATGTGATCAGGGGAGAAGCAAGCTATGGATAACGGAACCGGCATCGGCGCCCGCGTCAAGCGCAAGGAAGATCAGCGCTTCATCACTGGCAAAGGCAATTACACCGACGACATCAACCTGCCGAAGCAGACCTATGCCTATTTCGTGCGCAGTCCGCACGCCCACGCCGCCATCAAGAAGATCGACACCGCCAAGGCCCGCAAGATGCCGGGCGTGGTCGGAGTGTTCACCGGTGAAGACGTGGCTGCCGACAAGATCGGCGGATTGATCTGCGGCTGGATGATTCACTCCAAGGACGGCTCGCCCATGAAGGCGGGTCCGCACCCGATCCTTGCGATGGGCAAGGTCCGCTACGTCGGTGACCATGTGGCCGTCGTCGTGGCCGAGACCAAGGAGCTTGCCAAGGCCGCGGCCCACGCCGTGGACGTTAGCTATGACGTGCTGCCGCATGTTGTGGATGTCGCCGAGGCGATGGGCCACAAGGCACAGGTCCACGAGGTCGCCCCGGACAATCGGGTGTTCAACTGGTCGATCGGCGACCAGGCGGCAACCGACGCCGCCTTCAAGTCGGCGGCCCACGTCACCAAGATCGATCTCGTCAACAACCGGCTCATTCCCAATGCCATGGAGCCACGTGCCGCGATCGGTTCCTATGACACCGGCACCGAAGTCTACACCCTGTATACGACCAGCCAGAATCCGCATGTGGCGCGTCTTGTGATCTCGGCCTTCCACGGCCTGACGTCGGAGAACAAGCTTCGCGTCATCGCGCCGGACGTGGGCGGCGGCTTTGGATCCAAGATTTTCATCTATGCCGAGGAGGTCGTCTGCGCCTGGGCCTCGAAGAAGATCGGCGGCCGTCCCATCAAGTGGACGGCGGAGCGCTCCGAAAGCTTCCTCTGCGATGCTCATGGCCGTGATCATGTGACCCACGCCGAACTGGCCACCGATGCCAGCGGCAAGATCACCGGGTTCCGGGTTCATACCAAGGCGGCGATGGGCGCCTATCTTTCCACCTTCGCCTCCTGCGTGCCGACCTATCTCTACGCCACGCTGCTGTCGGGCCAGTACAACATCCCGAACATCTACGCGGAGGTGGATGCGATCTACACCAACACTGCCCCCGTCGATGCCTATCGCGGTGCCGGCCGCCCCGAGGCCACCTACGTGGTCGAACGTATCGTCGAGACGGCAGCGCGTGAACTGAAGATGGACCCGGCGGAATTCCGCCGCCGGAACTTCGTCACCTCCTTCCCGCACCAGACGCCGGTCATCCTGTGTTATGACGCAGGCGATTACGGTGCTTCCCTCGACAAGGCGCTGGAAATCGCCGATTACAAGGGCTTTCCGGCCCGCAAGGCGGATGCCGCGAAGAGGGGCAAGCTGCGTGGCATCGGCTTCTCGTCCTACATCGAGGCCTGCGGCCTCGCGCCGTCGGCGGCGGTTGGCTCGCTCGGTGCCGGTGTCGGCCTGTGGGAGTCGGCTGAGGTGCGCGTCAATCCGGTCGGCACGGTAGAAGTGCTCACCGGCTCGCACAGCCACGGCCAGGGCCACGAGACGACCTTCGCACAACTTGTCTCCGACCGGCTCGGCATCGACATCAACAACGTGTCGATCGTTCATGGCGACACCGACAAGGTGCAGTTCGGCATGGGCACCTATGGCTCGCGCTCGGGTGCTGTCGGCATGACGGCCATTGCCAAGGCGCTCGACAAGATCGAGGCCAAGGCCAAGCGCGTCGCTGCGGCTGTCATGGAGGCCTCGGTCAATGACGTCGAGTTCAAGAACGGCACCTTCACCGTCAAGGGCACCGACAAGAAGATGGCCTTCGGTGAAGTGGCGCTGTCTGCCTATGTCGCCCACAAGTTCAACTCGGCCGAGATCGAGCCGGGCCTCAAGGAGGCTGCCTTCCACGATCCGTCGAACTTCGTGTTCCCGGCGGGTGTGCACATCGCCGAGCTCGAGATCGACCCCGATACCGGCGTCACTGACGTGGTGAGCTACACGGCCGTGGATGATTTCGGAAATATCATCAACCCGATGATCGTCGAGGGCCAGGTGCATGGCGGCATCGCCCAGGGCATCGGCCAGGCGCTGACCGAGGGCTGCGTCTATGACAAGGCCTCCGGGCAGCTGCTCACCGGCTCCTACATGGACTATCAGATGCCGCGGGCAGCCGACATTCCATCCTTCAAGGTGGACTTCACCTGCACGCCCAGTCCGTCCAATCCGCTCGGCGTGAAGGGCTGCGGCGAGGCGGGTGCGATTGCATCGCCGGCGGCCATCATGAATGCCGTCACCGATGCCCTCGGTGTCCGGGACGTGCCGATGCCGGCCACGCCGCATGTGGTTTGGAAGGCGTTGCAGCCGCTCAAGAAGGCTGCGGAATAAGGCAGGAGGAACAGGAAAATGGAAAACTTCACCTATCACCGTCCTGCCTCGGCTGCCGATGCAGCCGCCGCGATGAAGGCTGCCAGCGATGGAAAATATCTCTCCGGTGGCCAGACTCTGATCCCGGCGCTGAAGCAGGGGCTTGCTTCACCCTCCGACATCATCGATCTCGGTGGCCTCAAGAACAGTGGCGTCAGCGTTGGCGCCACTGTGGTCATCAAGGCTGGTACCACCCATGCCGAAGTGGCCGGAGACGCAGGGCTCAGGAAGGCGATCCCCGGGCTTGCGGCGCTGGCTGGCGGCATTGGCGATCCGCATGTGCGGCACAGGGGAACCATTGGCGGCTCCGTTGCCAACAATGACCCGGCAGCTGACTATCCCGCTGCCTGCCTTGGTCTGGGCGCCACCATCCACACCTCCAAACGCAAGATCGCCGCGGGTGATTTCTTCACCGGCATGTTTTCGACCGCGCTCGAGGACGGTGAGATCATCACGGCAATCGAGTTTCCTATTCCGAAGAAGTGCGGCTACGCCAAGTTCCCCAACCCTGCGTCGCTTTATGCGATGGTGGGCGTAATGGCCGCCCAGCTCGCCGACGGGTCGGCGCGGGTGGCGGTGACGGGGGCCGGCGCCGGCGTGTTCCGGGTGGCGGCAATGGAAGCGGCCTTGTCGAAGAATTTCGCGAGCGCCGCCTTGAATGGCGTGTCCGTACCCGCCAAGGGGCTCAACAGCGACCTGCACGCCTCGGCTGACTATCGTGCGCATTTGATCACGGTCATGGCCAAGCGGGCTGTCGACGCGGCGAAGTAGACGCGGCATTGGCGCCAATGGAGGGCCCGCGCAGACTGCCGCGGGCCCTTTTCGTTGAGCGCCGCCCGCCCGGATCCCAGGATGATGCAGATGTTGAGAAAACCGCCGGAAAGCATTGACGAGACATTGGAGCTGTTACGGTCAACCGGCTATGTCGCCGGGCGTGACCTGGCAACTGTTGCCTTTCTGGCGCTCAAGATGGGCCGCCCGCTGTTCCTTGAAGGCGAGGCAGGCGTCGGCAAGACAGAGATCGCCAAGGTTCTCGCCCAGACGCTTGGCCGCAAGCTGATCCGGCTGCAGTGTTACGAAGGTCTCGATATCAGTTCCGCGGTCTATGAATGGAACTATTCCGCCCAGATGATCGAGATCCGGCTTGCCGAGGCCAGTGGCGAACTGGACCGGGCCCGGCTTGGCCAGGACATATTTTCCGAGCGCTTCCTGATCCGGCGGGCGCTGCTGCAGGCCCTCGATGCACCAAGCGGCGAGGCCCCGGTCCTGCTGATCGATGAGCTCGACCGGACGGATGAGGCCTTCGAGGCCTTTCTCCTTGAGGTCCTGTCCGATTTTCAGGTGACGGTGCCGGAACTGGGCACGATCCGCGCGGAGGAGCCGCCGATCGTTATCATCACCTCGAACCGCACGCGTGAAGTCCATGATGCGCTGAAGCGCCGCTGCCTCTATCATTGGGTTGGCTATCCTGATGCTCTGCGCGAGCTGGAGATCGTCAAGGCGCGGCGCCCGCAGGCATCCGACGCGCTTGCCCGCGAGGTCGTGCTGTTCGTACGGTCTTTGCGTGCCGGCGACCTCTACAAGGCTCCCGGCGTGGCCGAGACGCTGGACTGGGTGACCGCCCTGCACGAGCTGGACGCCATGTCGCTCGACCCCCAGATCGTCAACGACACGCTCGGCGTGCTGCTGAAATATCAGGATGACATCAGCCGCATGCAGGGCTCCGAGGCCAAGCGCATCCTCGATCAGATCAAGGACGAGATCCGCACCATGGCGCATACATGACGCCAGGCGCTCCCTTCGCGCCGCCCGCCAACCAGAACCAGCGCCCGCCGTCGGGCAGGCTGGCCGAGAACATCATGCATTTTGCCCGCGTGCTGCGAGAGGCTGGCATTCCAGTGGGACCCGGTGCCGTGCTTGATGCGCTGGATGCGGCGATGAGCGGGCCCCTGCGCACGCGCGATGATTTTTACTGGACGCTGCATGCCGTGTTCGTGAAGCGGCGCGACCAGCGCGAACTCTTCGACCAGGCCTTTCATGTGTTCTGGAAGAAGCCAAAGATGCTGGAGCAGCTGATGCAGCTGTTCTTCCACCAGGCAGCCCGCGATGTCGGCGAGAAGGCCAGAAAGGCGGGCTTCAGGAGGCTGGCCGAGGCGATGTTCGACAGCCGCGACAGCCAGAGTTCGAAGCGCGACAGCAAGGATGACATCGACGTCGACGCCAGCTTCACCGCGTCGGCCGACGAGGTGCTGCGCCGCAAGGACTTCGAGCAGATGACGGTGGCCGAGCAGGCGCAGGCCCGCGCGGCAATCGCCAGGCTCCGTCTGCGGCGCAGCGAGATCATGACGAGGCGCTGGCAGCCCGCCTCGCGCGGGCTTTCCATCGACATGCGGCGCACGCTGAGGAACTCGCTGCGGGCCGGCGGCCAGCTGATCGACCTCTCGCACCGCGAGAAATCCTGGCGCGAGCCGCCGCTCGTGGTGCTTTGCGACATTTCGGGGTCGTGCTCGAACTACTCGCGCATGTTCCTGCAGTTCCTGCATGCGCTGAGCAATGAGCGTGACCGGGTGCAGGTCTTTCTGTTCGGAACGAGGCTCACCAACGTGACGCGGGAGCTGAGGCGCCGGGACGTCGACGAGGCCATGGCCAAGGTATCGGGAGCGGTCAAGGACTGGTCTGGCGGAACTCGCATCGGAACCTCCCTGCGCGAATTCAATTACAGCTGGGCCCGCCGCGTGCTGACCCAGGGTGCTGAGGTCATGATCATGACCGACGGGCTCGACCGCGAGGATACCGATACGCTGGCCCATGAGATGCAACGGCTTCGGCGTCAGACCAAACGGATCATCTGGCTCAACCCGCTGCTGCGCTATGATGGTTTCGAAGCCGTGGCGGGCGGCATCCGGGCGATGATGCCGCATGTCGATGAGTTTCGTCCGGTCCACTCGCTTGACAGTCTTGCGGATCTGGCCACCGCCCTGACGGCGGCTTCGCCCGCGGGCGCTGAGCCGCGCAGATGGCTGCGCAGGGCAGGGAAATAGGAGGTCCGCCATGGCTGCATCCGATCACACCATCCTTGAGCAGACGGCGCGCTGGCTGCAGGAGGGCCGCAAGGTTGCGCTTGCGACCGTCGTTGAAACCTGGGGATCAGCCCCGCAGCCGCTCGGCAGCCAGCTCGCCATCGATGCCGATGGCAATTTCATCGGCTCGGTTTCGGGTGGTTGCGTCGAGGGTGCGGTGGTGACGGAGGCGATCGATGTCATCGCGTCCGGCCAGCCCAGGCTCTTGCAGTTCGGTGTTGCGGATGAAACGGCCTGGAAGGTGGGACTCGCCTGCGGTGGCCGCATTTCCGTTTATGTGGAGCCGGTGCGGTGAAGCGCGAGGTTCTGGATGCTCTCCTTGACGCCCGCGCCAGCCGCCGTGCGGTGGCGCTGGTCACTGACCTTGCCAGCGGTGCGCAGCGGCTGGTGGAGCGGTCCGCGCTGACGGCAGATCCGCTTGCAGCGAAGCTTGAGGACGCCTTTCGCTTCGATCAGTCGGGCAGCCATGACGGCCAGTTCGTCAATGTCTTCAATCCGCCCCTGCGGCTGATCATCATCGGGGCGGTTCACATTGCCCAGAGCGTGATACCGATCGCCCAGCAATTGGGCTATGACATCACCGTGATCGACCCGCGCGGCGCCTTTGCCACCGGCGCGCGTTTTCCGGGCGTCACGCTTCGTGCCGACTGGCCGGATGAGATCATGCCCGGCATCGGCCTTGACCCGAGAACGGCTGTGATGGCTCTCACCCATGATCCCAAGATCGATGATCCGGCGCTGAAGGCTGCGCTGACCTCCGACGTGTTCTATGTCGGCGCGCTGGGCTCGCGGAAAACTCAGGCGTCGCGGCTCGAGAGGCTTGCCGCCGCGGGCTTCCCTGAAGATACGCTGCGGCGCATCCGCGGGCCGATCGGGCTGGCGATTGGTGCGCGGGGTGCGCCGGAAATCGCGGTGTCGATCATGGCAGACGTGACGCGCGCCCTGCGTCTCGGGGAGTAAGCATGATCTTCGGGGAAATGCCGCTCAACGAGTCCGCAGGCGCGATCCTCGCTCATGCCGTCAAGCATCGGGACGGAATGTTCAAGAAGGGCCGGGTGCTGACCCGCGATGACATCGTCCTGCTCGAGGCTGCCGGTGTGGCGCGGGTCTTCGCGGCACGGCTCGAGCCTGGTGACGTGCCCGAAGACGAAGCCGCAGCGGCCGTGGCAGCGGTTCTGGGCGGCGAAGGCACGCTGGCGCAGGCGCCCTTCACCGGCAGGGCCAATCTCTATGCCAGCTGCAGGGGGCTGGCGCTGGTCGATGCCGCGCGCGTCACGGCACTGAACCGGCTCGATGAAAGCCTCACCCTTGCCACCGTGCCGCCCTTTGCCAGTGTCGATGGACGCGAAATGGTGGCCACGGTGAAGGTCATTCCCTTCGCGGTTCCGCGCCGGGTGCTGGACGATGCGCTGGCGATCATCGCAGAGCGGCCGCTGGTGCAGGTCAGGTCCTTTCGGGAGAAGCGGGTCGGCCTCATCATCACACGGTTGCCTCAGACCAAGCCGGCGCTTCTGCTCAAGTCGGAGGAGGCGATGCGCGAGCGGGTATCGTCGCTGGGGGGCGCACTGTCGGCGGTGGCTGTGGTGGCTCACGACATCGCCAGCGTCGCGGAGGCGATTGCCGGGCAGCTGGCGGCCGGTGCCGAGCTGGTGCTCGTCTTCGGTGCGTCGGCCATCGTCGATCGTGGTGATGTCATTCCAATGGCGCTGCATCGCGCAGGAGGGCAGGTCGTGCATCTCGGCATGCCGGTGGATCCCGGCAACCTGATGATGTTCGGTGCCCTCGGGCCAGTGCCCGTGATCGGCGTTCCCTCCTGCGCGCGCTCGCCCAAGCTCAACGGGTTTGACTGGGTGCTGGCGCGTGTCATGGCGGATGTGCCGGTCAGCGCCCTCGACATCATGGACATGGGTGCAGGCGGCCTGCTTGCCGAAATTCCGACGCGGCCGGCCCCGCGCGAGGGCAAGGCCAGGGTGCAGCGCGCACCGCGGGTGGCGGCGGTGGTGCTGGCGGCCGGCCAGTCGAGCCGCATGGGTGAGAACAAGCTTCTGGCAGAACTCGGCGGGCAGCCGATGATCCGCCGCACGGTGGCGGCAATCCGGCAGGCCGTTGACCTCGCCGTGGTGGTCACTGGCCGCGATGCAGGCATGATCGGGCACGCTCTGGAGGGATTGCCGGTGCGGTTGGTGCACAACAGTGAGTTTGCGCAAGGCCTCTCGACCTCGCTGCGGGCCGGTGTCGCGGCTTTGCCGCCGGATACCGATGCCGTCCTGATCGCGCTGGGAGACATGCCGCTGGTTGACGCGCAGACGGTCCGGCGCCTGATCGCGGCCTATAATCCGGCCGAGCACCGCTCGATCTGTGTTCCGGTGTTCGGCGGCAGGCGCGGCAATCCGGTGCTGTGGGGGCGCCAGCATTTCGAGGCGCTGCAGTCGATGTCGGGCGATGCCGGCGCCCGCAGCCTTCTCGATGCGCTGGCCGACGAGAGTGTCGAGGTCGGCATGCCTGACGATGCCGTGCTGACCGATGTCGACACGCCCGAGGCGCTGGCGCGCCTCAGATCAGCCCATTCGACCGGAAACTGAAGCTTCCCTTCCGGCCAACGATGACATGGTCGTGGATGGTGAGGCCGAGCCGCTGGCCGGCATCGACGATCTTCTTGGTCATTTCAATGTCTGGCAGCGATGGCGCGGGATCCCCGGACGGGTGATTGTGGATCAGCACGATTGCCGAGGCGCCGAGCTCCAGGGCACGCTTGATGACCTCGCGGGTGTAGACGGGCGTGTGATCGACGGTGCCGTGCTGCTGCACCTCGTCGGCAATCAGCTGGTTCTTCTTGTCGAGGAACAGGATGCGGAACTGTTCGGTGTCGCTGAAGGCCATGGCGGCGCGGACATAGTCCAGAATGGCGTTCCAGCTCGACAGAAGCGGCCGGTTCAAGACCTCGCCGCGCATCAGCCGCATGGCTGCCGCATGCACGATCTTGATCTCGGTGGCAACCGCCTCGCCAACGCCTGCGACCTCCATCAACCGGTCGGGCGGCGCGCTCATCACCTCGGCAAAGCTTCCGAACCGGGTGATCAGCCGCTTGGCAAGCGGCTTCGTATCACCGCGCCGGATGGCCCGGTACAGAACCATTTCAAGCAGCTCGTAATCGGGAAGGGATTGTCCGCCATGTTCGCGAAATCGTTCTCGAAGGCGTTCACGGTGGCCGAGGAAGTGGGGAACGCCGTCATTTCCCGCGTCCTCGAACCCCGACATTGCCAACTAGATCCTGTAGGGCGGGTGATGCAGCCCGTTTGGCGACAGCGTGAAGATTTCAACACCAGTCTCCGTGACGCCCACCGTGTGCTCGAACTGGGCGGAGAGGGACTTGTCACGGGTGACCGCGGTCCAGCCGTCGCCCAGGATCTTCACATGCGGGCGCCCGAGATTGATCATTGGCTCAATGGTGAAGAACATGCCCGGTTTCAGCTCCACGCCCTCGCCCATGCGGCCGTAGTGGAGCACGTTGGGATGGTCATGGAAGTTGCGCCCGAGGCCGTGGCCGCAGAAATCGCGCACCACCGAACAGCGTTCGGCTTCCGCATGGCTCTGGATGGCATGGCCGACGTCGCCCAGATGGGCGCCGGGCTTGACCATGGCAATGCCGCGCATCAGACATTCATAGGTCACCTCGATCAGCCGCTCGGCCTTGCGGTTGATCTGGCCCACCGGATACATGCGGCTCGAATCGCCATGCCAGCCATCGACGATCAGGGTCACGTCGATGTTGACGATGTCGCCCTCGAGGAGCGG
>NZ_JBIIDX010000094.1:0-14416 GCF_044238155.1 Aestuariivirga sp.
CGCACTTGGCTCGGCGCTCGCCTCGATCGCACTCACGATCCCGATCATCACCGCACTCGCGGCCTTCACTGACGTGCAGCTCGTTCTCGGCGTTCCGCCGTCCAAGATGATCCTGCTTGCACTGGCGATGTTTGTGAGCGTCATCACCCTGCTCCCCGGGCGCACGTCGGTGCTGCAGGGATATGTCCATCTGAGCCTGTTCATCATGTTCATAGTGGTCGCCGCAGTGCCATGAAGCATTGCCGCTTTTGACTTCTGCGCCGCTCTCCAGCAAACTCCGTCATCTGGAGGTGCCGATGGCAGCAGAACAGGCCTTCTACTACAGGGAGTTTCTGGTTGTGCTCGGCGTGGCGGGGCTTGTGGTGCCGCTGTTCCTGCGGCTGGGCGTCAATGCCGTGGTGGCCTTTCTCACGGTTGGCATCCTGCTCAGTCCTGATATTCTCGGCCCGCTTGCGCGTCTCTTTCCAGCGCTGACCTATGTCAACATCAGCGAATCGTCAGACCTCAGCCATATTGCCGAACTAGGCGTGGTGTTCCTGCTGTTCCTGATCGGCCTGGAGCTCTCCTTTGAGCGCCTGAGAATCATGCGACGGCTGGTGTTCGGGCTTGGTGGGCTGCAGGTAGCGCTGAGCCTTGCCGCAATCGCCGCGCTTGCTCTGGCGCTCGGCTTCGACGTGCGGGACGCCCTTGTGGTGGGGGCTGCTCTGTGTCTGTCATCGACGGCGATCGTCGTTCAGTTGCTCTCCGATGCACGGCGGCTGGGCTCACAGACAGGCCGTACCAGCTTCGCGATCCTGCTGATGCAGGACCTGGCAGTGATACCGCTCCTCCTGCTCGTGCCGATCATGGGTGAACGCCTCGCAGGCAACGTTACGGTCAGCCTTCTGCTCGCCCTTCTGCAAGCCGGCATCGCCATTGCCCTCATCGTCATCGTCGGGCGCTACCTGCTACGGCCACTCCTGCGCCTGGTGGCACGCACCGGTGGCGCAGATTTCTTCATGGCGGCAACGCTTCTCATTGCCGTCGGAACTGGCGCTGCTGCAAGCCTTGCCGGGATTTCCATGACGCTGGGCGCCTTCATCGCCGGGCTGCTGCTGGCGGAAACCGAATACCGGCGAGCCATCGAAGCGGTCATCGAGCCGTTCAAGGGCCTCTTGCTGGGCACTTTCTTCCTCGTCGTCGGCCTGAAGCTTGATCTTGATACGCTGTTCTCGGATCCAGCCTACGTACTCGGGGTGGCCGCGGGCCTCATCTTGCTTAAGGCTGCCATCATCTATGCACTTGCCCGTCTGTTTGGCGTGCCACGTGGGGCCGCGCTGGAAACATCAATACTGCTGGGTCCGTGCGGAGAGTTCGGCTTCGTCATTGCTGCCGCTGCCCTGGCCTCTGGCCTCATTGCGGACTCAACCAACCGCAACATCCTGCTGGTCGTCACGCTGACCATGATTGCCATTCCCTTTCTCGCCAAACTCGGCGCACGCCTCACCCTGCGGCTGCGCCAGAACGCAAGGGCAGCCACCGCAGAAACTCCGCTCCCCGGTAATCACGAGGCACGGGTCATCGTGGCGGGGTTCGGTCGCGTGGGACACTTGATCGTCTCAATGCTCGAAGAGCACAAGATCCCCTATCTTGCAGTCGACAGTGACGCCGAGCTCGTCTCGCGCGAGCGCAGGCTGGGAGCTTCTGTCTACTTCGGCGATGCGTCCAATGCCGAATTCCTCAAGCGCTGCGGCCTTGCCGAAGCGCGGGCCTTGGCCATCACCATGGACAACCCCGTGCGGACCGACGAGGTGGTCAAAGCCGCGCGAGGCTTGCGCAGCGATCTTGCCATCATCGCGCGAGCCCGTGACGAGCGCCATGCCCAGCGCCTCTATGCTGCCGGTGTGACCGAAGCCGTTCCTGAGACCGTCGAGTCGAGCCTTCAGCTGGGCGAGGCACTGCTGGTTGAAACCGGCATACCCATGGGTTTAGCGATCGCATCTGTCCATGAGCGCCGGGACCAGTTCCGCAAGCTTCTGGGACGGCCCAACCGCAGGGAACAGCTCGACCTGGCCACCAAGCGCCTGCGCCGGGACAAGACGCTGGGTTGAACCAGCAGCGGCGTCAGGAGACTCCGAGCTTCTTCTGCAGGCTTGAGCTTGATGTGGTGTACTGGAACATCAGACGCTCACCTGGGTTCTTCAGTCTAAACACCTTCTGGGCCATCAGCGCCGCCTCATGGAAGCCAGACAGTATGAGCTTCAACTTTCCCGGATAGGTATTGATGTCACCAATTGCAAAAATGCCCTCGACCGAGGTCTCGAACTTCTCGGTGTCCACCGGAATGAGATTTTCGTGGAGGTTCAAACCCCAGTCCGCCACCGGCCCCAGTTTCATTGTGAGCCCGAAGAATGGCAACATTGCATTGCAGGCGATATCAAAGCTTTGCCCGTCGTTGCCCTTGACGCTCGCCGCCTCCAGCACCCCGCCTGCGCCTTTGAGTCCAGTCACCTGACCTAATTTGAAACCTATCTTTCCGGCCTCCGCCAACTCGCGCATCTTGCGGACAGAATCTGGCGCCGCACGGAAATCATCACGGCGGTGAAGCAGTGTCAGGCTGCGGGCGATTGGCTGCAGGTTCAGCGTCCAGTCAAGCGCTGAATCTCCGCCGCCGACGATGAGAATGTCCTTGCCGCGCAAGGCCTCCATCTTCTTCACGGAATAGAAAACTGAAGATCCCTCATAGGCCTCAATGCCCGGAATGGGCGGCTTCTTCGGCTGGAACGATCCACCGCCCGCGGCAATCACCACAACTCTTGATCGGAACACCAGGCCGCCATCAGTCTGGAGTTCGAACCCGTCTTCACCGAGCGTCCGGAGCCCGGTGACCATGTGGTTGAAGTGAAACGTCGGATTGAACGGCTTGATCTGTTCCATAAGGCGCGAAGTCAGTTCAGCACCGGTGACGACTGGAAGAGCCGGGATGTCATAGATGGGCTTTTCCGGGTAGAGTTCGGCACACTGTCCTCCTGGCCTGTCAAGGATGTCCACCACATGGCAGCGGATATCGAGCAGGCCGAGCTCGAAGACGGCAAACAGGCCACACGGGCCGGCGCCTATGATCACCGCATCGGTGCTGATCGCGTCGGACATGGAACGACCCTCTCCTCAGAACTGTTTTTCAGGAACCTTGACCCGAAGGCCGTCCAGCACATCCGAAATCTTGATCTGGCAGGACAGGCGGGAATTGTCGCGCACATCGAATGCGAAATCGAGCATGTCCTCTTCCATCGGGTTTCGCGCTCCGACCTTCGCCACCCACTCGGGTTCGACATAGACATGGCAGGTGGCACAGGCGCAGGCCCCGCCGCAATCTGCATCAATGCCCGGAACCATGTTCTTGACAGCCGCCTCCATCACCGACATGCCGGGAAGCCCCTCGACTGTCTGCTCCGAGCCATTGTGCTGAATGAAGGTGATTTTCGTCATGAGCCATCCGCTTTCCACATGTCCGGGTCCTCTGGCGGCAGCGCATGACATTAATCTGCACTCCGCCGCCGGCATGGCGCATGCTCTAGCGCAAGGGCCCGTTGGGTGTACAGCGCCAGCGGTCAGAAATTTCCGACTGCTTAGACATGCGGGCGAGGCTTGCCCCGCTCCGCCGAGGTTCCCGGCTACGGTCAAGCCCCACTGCTGGAACTGACTGGGGATGCGCCGTGGATCCTAAATCGCTTGGCGCGAAACGGCAGGGAATACGGCGCGCGCCGCGTCACGGAACTCTGCAGCCGCCGCCTGCAACGCCTTGAGACGCAGGGCCCTCACCTCAGCGTCTCCGGGGAAGTCCATGCGATCCAGATCTACGGCAAGTGAATACAACTTGCGCGCGCCAATCGATGCAGCGGCGCCTTTCAGCGCGTGGGCCGCAAAGGTAATGTCGGCTTTTGTCTTTGCCGTCCTGATAAGGTCAAGGGTGCTTGGCAGTTGGGTTAGAAAAAGGTTTAAGACTTCTACCGCAAGCATCTGATCTTGCATTGTATAATGCCGAAGATGCAGATCGTCGAAAGCGGGGGCCTCCGGCTCTGGTTCGGACATCGGTCTGCTGTCGCGTATGGTCATGCTGGCCTTCCCCGGGCGCGGCCCCCTGGGCCAAAACCACGCAATCGGTTTAGGACAAACAGGTAAACGCTTGATTTCAAGGCCCTGGTCGATATTGGCTGGCGGTTTTAACCAATACTTAATAAAATGACTGCCGGGCAGCGAAGCCGGTTTAACCAAACCTTCCCATGGGCTATGGTGAAATTTCGGAATGTTCGCCCGGGCCGGGGCCGCCTCTGAGCCGGAAAATCAAGTCCGGTCGGGGAGATCTTAGCGGTCTAGCGGGCGGGGCAGCGCCTGACACAGGTGAATTGAACGTACGGGAACGGGAACCAGAGACAATGGCCAATACGACCGACACGCGCCGTGAACGGCGGCAGGCGGATGCGGATGCTGCCGGACGGCGAGAGCCACCTCGGCTTGCTGGCGATCAGGGCTCAGTCAAGGCCCGGCCGGCGAACGAGAACGACCCCAGCACGGCCATGCTGCTGGCAAAACTCCGCCGCCGTCCGTCCTTCATGCCCTACGGGACCGTCTCCATCATCCTGACTGCCCTGTGGTCTGGCGGATGGTTCTTTGCCCATTCGGGCGCCTTTGGCGCCGACACCCCTCCCGCCGGAGCCCTGTTGGCCCTCGCCTTGCTGCTGGTGCCGGTAGCAATCATCTGGACGGGAGCTTACGTGCTGTGGCGTGCTGCTGACATGCGCCAGGCTTCTGAAGCGCTGTTCCAGTCGGCCATGCGCCTCGTGCGCCCCCAAGATATCGCGACCGAAGGCCTGACCACCATTGCACAAGCTGTGCGCTCCGAAGTCGACATGCTGGTGATCGGCATAGAAAACGCCGTACAGCGCGCAGCCGTGCTGGAAGAAATCGTGCACAAGGAAATCGCTGCCATCGAGCGAACTTTCGGAGGCAATGAGGAGCGCATTCGCGCGCTCGTTTCAGGCATCGAGAACCAGCGCTCGGCACTGCACCAGACCGCGCTGCTGATCAGTAACGACACCAACCCGCTGATCACCCGGCTGGAAGGCAGCACGCGCGTGCTCGATGGGATCATGGCCGCTGCACAGGACTCGCTGGGCCGGATGGAGGGCGGTCTGCGCGAGATTTCCAACAATGTGGCGCGCTCCATTGACAGTATGTCGGAACGGGCAAACGCGACAGGGTCAGAAATGACTCAGCAAATCTCGCAGATGGAGGGCGTAACCACCCAGCTGATCGACCAGATGCAGGAATTTTCGCGTCAGCTTGGCGGCCAGATCAACCAGCTCCGCGTTGTGGCTTCGGATCTCAGCCTGGAGAGCGGAGAGTTCGGCAGCAGCCTGCACGATATGCAGGCCAACATATCTCAGGTCGTGAGCAACTCGATCGACTCCCTCGCCTCTGTTCACCAGGACATCGCGCGCACCGTGGAGCGCGCCAGCATCGCCGCCACAGATCAGATGCGTCAGCAGGTCAATGACCTGTCCGATATCATGCAGGCATCCGGCGGTAACGTCAGCTTCCACATCAAGACGATGGCGGAAGATCTGATGACGAGCCTTGAGCGTATCGGTTCCGACACCGCTCAGCTGATCGAGCAGAGCCGCAACCTTGTAACCCAGGGCCTCCAGACGGTGGCCGGAGAGTATATTGAACGCGTTGCCCAGTCGCGGGCCGACCTGATCACCTATCTCGATCAGTCGGCCTCGGGCGTTGCCACGGCGATTGACGAAGCCACCGAAAATGTGGCCAGTCAGCTCAACACCGCTGGCAACCATATGCTGGTGAGACTCGATGAAACAACCCAGAATATGCTAAGTGAGCTTGGCTCGATGGGCTCGGGTCTGTCAGGCCGCATCGACGAGACCGCTAACCGGCTGATCAACGAACTGAGTGACCACTCCGCGCGCATCATCACCAGACTGGATGACTCGGCGGGAGGCGTGTTTTCCCGCCTCGACGATCAGGCCAACCTGGTCACCAACCGGGTGGAAGAGGCTGCCAGTCGCATTCTGTACACAATTGAAGACCGCACCGCTGCTGCAAGCGCGCGCGTTGGCGAAACATCTCATGAGGTGCTCGCCGCACTGGACAAGCAAAACCTCGAGTCGGCACAGCGTGTTGCCGACTCTGCCACCCGCGTCGAAACTGCAATCGGTGAGGCCCGTTCGCGCATCGACGACGCAACGGCGATGTTCAGGTCCGTCGCGGACGAGATCACCGGCACTATTGAAAGCCGCCTTGGCGAGTCGGGGGCGCTGCTTCAGGATCAGGTGTCAACGACGGTTGCAGGCGCCAGCGAGCGACTTGAGGGAACCACGCGCCTGTTCCAGGACGTGATCGGCACCGCCTCCACCGAGATGGAGCGCAGGATCGATGGAGCCGCCACTCGCCTTTATGGCCAGATTGAACGCAGCGTCAACACGGCCACGGGCGCCTTGGAGCAGGCCAATGTCAAACTGCGCGATACGCTCGATACAAGTGCAATGAATGTCGTCGAGCAGATCGACGGGGCATCGGCCCGCGTGAACCAGCTCCTCGTATCGACCAGCGGCGCTATCACGACCCACATCAAGGAAACTGCCGAAATCGTCAACCGTGGGCTTGCCGACTCCGGCATCGCTGTGGCCGAACGTATTGAGGGCTCCGGCGGGCTGGTGACCGACAAGCTGATCAGCGTGTCTGAAACCTTCGTCCACAATGTTGGCAGGGCGCGTGAGGCACTCGTCGAGATGCTTACAAGTTCCTCGGAAAACGCGACCCGCAGGCTGGAAGACACGACCCTGCAGCTCTACAGCAAGCTCGACAGCACGACCACGTCGATGACCGGGCAGATCGAGCAGACCGCACAACGCATCACCGACTACGTAAGCACCACCACGGGGAATGCCGTGGCCAAGGTGGCTGCCGTGACAGACCAGCTCACCACCCAGCTCGATGCCTCATCAAACCAGCTGGGCAATCTGCTCGATCAGACCTCGCTGCGCCTCGGCAGCCAGCTTGATCAGGCAACCTCTGGGCTGTCTGCGCTGTTTGGCGCCTCCACAGAGACACTGACCCGTCACCTCGACGAGACCTCCTCGCACCTCTCGGACATCTTCACCTCCAATACCAGCAAGCTGACCGGGCAGCTTGGGCAGACCTCGGACCAGCTGTCCGGCCTGTTCTCGGCCAACGCAGAGCGTCTGAGCAGTACGCTGGACCAGACCTGGAATAGTCTCTCCGGACTGTTCACCGCCAAGACCGAGACCCTGACGGAGCAACTCGACCGCACCTCGAACGAGATCTCGGCCCTGTTCACCGCCAATACCAACATGATGTTCCAGCAGCTGGACAAGACGGCTACCCAGATCACCGATAATTTCGCCGACACCGCAGTCCGGGTGACGACCCAGGTCAGCGAAGTCCACCAGCGCCTGACCCAGCGCCTTGAACAGGCAGCCGATCAGACAACCTCGCAGCTCGATGATGCCGGTTCTTCCATTCACGCCAGGATCAGCAAGGCGACCGACGAACTCGCCAGTCGCTTCGAGCTCTCGAGCTCCGTTCTCGACCGCACCACCACCGAACTTTCCAGCAAGCTCGACGGCACGGGGCAGCGGTTTGCCTCCATGCTCGACGAAGCCTCGACGGCCATCCTGACCGATCTTGGCAAGGCGGCCGAGGCCTTCAATACAGGCCTGGCCGGCACAGCAACACAGATTACCGGATTGTTGCAGCAGGACACCGGGCAGCTTGCCAATCGCATTGAGCTTGCAAGCCGCGAACTCGAGCAGGTCTCCGTCAACACCACTACGAAGCTCGAGGATGCCAACCGGAAGTTCATCAAGCACATGGAAACCGTCAATACCTTCCTGTCAGAACAGCTGGCGGGCGCCGCAGGCGTCATGGATGAGCGCCTCAGCGCCATTTCGCGCGATCTGACTGGACGGCTCGAGACCACCAGCGCACGTATCGCCGAGCGGCTCGATGACACAACGCTCACCGTCGAGCGTACAGTCGACAAGCTCGACGGCGAGATGGAACGCCTGCTCGTCGGGCGCCGCGCCGCGCTCGATGCCCTGCTGGCCGACGCGACGCGGCAGTCAAGCGAGATCGGCGGCGCCATTGGCAGCTACATGACAGCCATTGAGGCTTCACTGGCCGCCTCTGAGGAAAAAGCGCGTGACATCGCCCGCATCATCGCCGAGCAGTCGGGCATCGCCAGCCGCAATCTCGCGCAGGAAATCGATCGGCTGGAGGCGACATCGGCAGGCCAGATTGACCACGCCACGCGCACGCTGCGCGATCAGCATGAGCGCGCGATGGCCGCCATGAACGAGATGCTGTCGTCCACTGCCGGAGACTTCCAGCAGACGGCCCATGACATGCGCCTCACGGCCCAGCAGGTTGTAAAGGACATTGACGCCGCGCGCGCAGACCTGATGCGTGCCCTTACCGAACTGCCGGAGGAAACCCGCAACAACGCCGATGCGATGCGCCGTGTTGTGGCAGATCAGATCAGCGCGCTCAACGCTCTGGCCGACGTGGTCAGGCGCCAGGCAGGCGTGCTTGATGCCACCGGCCCGGGTGCAGCCGTCAAGCGCAGCCGGCGGGACACCACGCCGCAGAGCTGACCGGCCAGCATGCCGCAGCTTGTCGTATCTGAAGAGTGCTGGCCCATTGCCGGTGCCTTCACCATCTCTCGCGGCAGCAAGACGCAAGCGGATGTGGTGACGATAAGCCTGGCTGCTGGTTCGCACATCGGGCGGGGCGAGTGCGTCCCCTATCCACGCTATGGGGAGACCGTTTCCCAGGTCATCGCCGCGCTTACCGACGCCCGTGGCAGGATCGAAGCCGGGCTCGCGCGCAGCGACATCCCAGCCCTGATCGCTCCCATGGCAGCACGCAACGCGCTTGATTGCGCGCTGTGGGACCTTGAAGCCAAACTGACAGGCCAGCCAGTCTGGACGCTGGCCGGGCTTCCGAAACCCACACCAGTTGTCACTGCCTACACGCTCAGTCTCGATACGCCGGAGGCCATGGGGGCCGCCGCGGCAGCGGCCGCCCATCGCCCGCTGCTGAAGTTGAAACTGGGCCGCGAGGGTGATGCAGATAGGCTGACCTCAGTGCGCCGCAATGCACCTTCCTGCAGGCTCATCGTGGATGCCAATGAGGGTTGGTCGGCAGACGGACTGCCGGGCATGCTTGCTCTTTGCGCAGATACCGGGGTTGAAATGGTCGAGCAGCCGCTTCCTGCCGGGCGCGATGAAGCCTTGAGGGAGATGATGCGGCCCGTTGCCGTCTGTGCCGATGAGTCGGCGCACGGGCTCAGCACACTGGACGATCTCGCCGGCAAGTACGATGCCATCAACATAAAGCTCGACAAGACCGGCGGCTTGACACCCGCTGTTGCCCTCGCACGAGCGGCACGGGCCCGGAACTTCAGGATCATGGTCGGCTGCATGCTTGCAACATCGCTTGCCATGGCGCCCGCCATGCTCCTCACGCCCTGGGCCGATGTTGTCGACCTCGATGGCCCCCTGCTGCTGGCGGCTGACCGCGCACCTCCGATCCGGTATGACGGCAGCCTGATGCATCCGCCCCCGCGCGATCTCTGGGGCTGACCCCCGGAGGCGGTCGCACCGCTAGAATCGTATGCCGGCTTATCAGTCAGGCCGGCTCTGGCTCTCAACCAAAGATTCATCTCTCGGCGGGATACTCCCCCGGTCTGCCATTGGCCGCCGTGCCTTGGCCGGCTTGTGTGAGTGGAGTGAGTGCTGCATGTCCTCGAGAGAGATGCCGACTTATGGCGAGTTGGAACCGTCTGGTTCTGCCGAAGACGATTTCGACGCCATTGAAGATGCCGTGATGGAAACCGCACGCGGCCGATGGTTTCTCGATCAATACGCAACCAGGATCAGGGCGAGGGAAACCTCCGCGCTCATGGCGGGCATGCGGCGGCTTGAAACATCCATCGCCGCCAATCATGACGCATTGATGGATCGGGTTGCGGCAGCCCTTGCCAGCGCACCGCCGGATCAGACGGATGAGCACCCCCGCAGCATGATCGACGAGGAGCGGGGCCTTACGGCGCAGCAGTTGCGTTATTTCCAGGCCGATGAGGATATCTTTGAGCCAATCCCCGGTACGGACGCGTCGGATATCGCGGAATTGGCCGAGATCGCGGAACAGCTTGAAGCGAGAAGCCAGCAGGAAAGCCGCAAGCGGCGTATCGTCATCATCCGCCACAAGCCCGGCGAAGACATCGCCGTACCCCTCGCCGATGACGTGGCACAGGCTTCCTGAAGCAGGCGCTTAAACCCGGCGCAGGGGCTAACCTGTTTGCACTCCGCCGCCGGAGACAGTTCGCCGTGTGGCCGCCCGGCACCGCCAGGCCGCAAAAGCTAACAGCTCTCCGGCTTCCTTCGCGGCAGGGGTTTGGTTCGTCACGATCGCCTCGGGCACGCACGGTCCTCGCTTCTGGTCGCCTCTGCCGGTCCGCACCAGCGCGACCGAACGGCACGGGTTCGAGCAACTCGGTTCGTGCTCTAGACGGCCTTGGCGAGAATTCGGGCGAAGAGCCCGGGGTCGCAGTTGCCTCCTGACGCGATGACGCCGACCGCCCTGCCCTTCGTGTCGATCTTGCCGGCGAGCACCGCCGCCAGCGCCACGGCGCCACCCGGCTCGATGACCAGCTTCAGAACTTCGAAGGCAAAGCGGACGGCTGCCGCTGCCTCGGCATCACTCACCACCAATCCCTCGCCCAGCAGCCTTCTGTTGATGGCGAAGGTCATGTCGCCTGGCGCTGGCGACATCAGCGCATCGCAGATCGAGCCTGACAGGGAGGCATTGCGTTCGATCCGGCGAGCCCGCAGGGATCGGGCATAGTCATCAAAGCCGGCGGGTTCGACGGTTCGCACCGCGGTGCGAGGCGAGCGCGCCTCCATGGCCAGCGCCACGCCTGCCGTAAGGCCTCCACCCGAGCAGCACACCAGGACGTCATCCAGCACAATGCCACGGCTTGCCGCCTCATCTGCCAATTCGAGGCCGGCCGTACCCTGGCCAGCAATGATTTCGGGGTGTTCGAAGGGCGGCACCAGAGTGGCGCCGCGGTCTTTCACGTGGCGGGCCGCGATCTCCTCGCGCGATTGGCTGGCACGGTCATAGGTCACCACCTCCGCGCCGTAGCCGCGCGTATTGCCCTGCTTGATCTGCGGCGTGTCGGAAGGCATCACAATCAGCGCCCTGAGGCCCTGCAGCTGTGCCGCGGCCGCTACGCCCTGGGCGTGATTGCCGGAGGAATAGGCCACGACCCCGCCCGGATGGCGCTCGGCATCCAGCTGGGATATCAGGTTCCACGCGCCGCGGAACTTGAACGATCCGGTACGCTGCAGGCACTCCGCCTTGATGAGCACCCGGCCGCCGGCGCGTTCATTGAGCTGCTGTGACTCGAGAACCGGTGTCCTCACGGCAAAACCATGCAGCCGCCCGGCAGCCGTCATGATGTCATCGAAACCGGGCAGCATCGCCTCTCCGCTCTTTGTTCGCTCGCTCGAAAGCATCATAGCCGGGCAGGCCAGGTTTTTGCTACACCCTGAAACACACCAGCCAGGACCTGATGATGACCCGCGATCCCCGCTACGACATTCTCTTCGAACCCATACGCATCGGCCCGCTCACGGCCCGCAACCGCTTCTATCAGGTGCCGCACTGCAACGGCATGGGATATCGCGATGCTTCAGCGCTGGCTGCCATGCGCGGCATGAAGGCAGAAGGCGGCTGGGCCGTGGTCTGTACGGAAATGGTGGAAATCCACCACACGGCGGATGTCGCACCCTATGTGGAGCTGCGGCTGTGGAGCGATCATGACATTCCCATGCTCGCCCGCATCGCAGACCGTATCCACGCCCACGAGTCGCTGGCGGGCATTGAGTTGTGTCACTCGGGTTATACGGCCAACAATTCCTGGACGCGCGAAGTCCCCTTCGCTGCAAGCCCCATGCCCACGGCCAGTTACTTCAACGACCCCGTCCAGGCGCGCGGCATGGACAAGGAAGACATCCGCAATCTGCGCCGCGCCCACCGCAAGGCCGCGCTCCGCGCCAGAGAGGCAGGCTTCGACCTGATCTATGTCTATGCCGGGCACGGGCTCGGTATCTTCCAGCATTTCCTGTCGCGGGCCACCAATTTCCGCAATGACGAATATGGTGGCTCGCTTGAAAACCGCGCGCGCCTGCTGCGCGAAGTGATCGAGGACACCAAGGAGGCAGTGGGAGACCGGTGCGCGGTACCGGTGCGTATCGCCATGCACGAGTTCCAGGGGGCCTCAGGCCTCGAGCCTGCGGAGGTCGAGGATGCAATCGCCATGATGGCAGAGTTGCCTGACCTGTGGGACCTGTCGCTGTCCGATTGGTCCAAGGATTCGCAGACCTCGCGCTTTTCCGAAGAAGGCTTTCAGGAGCCCTACATCAAGGGCGTCAAGAAACTGACCTCGAAGCCGGTGGTGGGCGTGGGCCGCTACACGTCGCCCGATACTATGGTGCGCGTGATACGCCAGGGCATCATGGACATGATCGGCGCGGCACGCCCTTCGATCGCTGATCCCTTCCTGCCGCGCAAGATCGAAGAGGGCCGGCTCGATGACATCCGAGAATGCATCGGCTGCAACATCTGCGTCACGCATGATTTCACCATGACGCCGCTGCGCTGTACCCAAAATCCATCCATGGGTGAGGAATGGCGCCGTGGCTGGCATCCGGAAATCATCAGGCCGCGCCACGCCGATCAGCATGTCCTTGTCATTGGCGCGGGGCCGGCCGGTCTGGAAGCGTCCCGTGCGCTGGGCCAGCGCGGCTACCGCGTCAGCCTCGCTGAAAAATCTGCCGAAGCCGGCGGCCGCGTCAGCCAGGAAAGCCGCCTGCCCGGCCTTGCCGCCTGGGCCCGCGTGCGCGACTGGCGGTTGTTGCAACTGCGCAAGCTCAGCAGCGTCACGCTTTACCTCGAGAGTGATATGACGCCGGCGCTTGTCGCCGAGGTCGGCGCCGATCACGTACTCCTCACGACCGGCGCAACATGGTTGCGCGATCTGACCGGCCGCCACAACCTCCGCCCCGTCGTCCATGACGCAAGCCTCAACCCGTTGACCCCCGATGATCTGATGGCCGGACGGCGGCCAGCCAGCAGGCAGGTAGTGATCTTCGACGACGATCATTACTACATGGGTGGCGTGTTGGCCGAACTGCTGGTGCGGGAGGATCACAAGGTGACGCTGGTCACCCCCAGTTCGCTTGTCTCATCCTTCACCAAGGCCTCGCTGGAGCAGAAGGTGATCCAGGCCCGGTTGCTGCAACTGGGCGTCAACATCATCGCAAATCATGCCGTGACTGGCATAGCGCCCGATCACGTGATGCTTGAATGTGTCTTCACCGGCGAACAAAGCCCGCTCGAGGCCGGGGCCATCGTCACGGTCACCGCCCGGCGTCCGGATGATCACCTGTGGCATGACCTCACCGCCCACGGTATCGCAGCTTCCCGCGCCGGAGATTGTTTCGGGCCTGCAACAATTGCCGCTGCTGTCCATGCGGGCCGGGCCTTCGCAGAGGATTTCGGCCAACCACCGCGCGATTTCCTCGATCTGCCGTTCCGTCGGGAGGTCACTGCCCTCAGCTGATCCAGAAACTGCCTCATTCCTGTCCCAGGAAAAGGCTAGACTTCACACGATTAAGACACCATTTACCGTTCTCGCCGAGGGTGTCGCGGCTTTGTCTCCGGGGGTTCTTCTCGTGCTTTCGCGTCGCGCTTTCAATCGCAGGCTTCTGGCCATGGCAAGCCTTCTGGCCATGGGCACGGCTGCTTACGCCGAAGATCCGGTCTTCACCAGTTCGCTGACCGGCCCCTCGGCGCTCAAGGCCCAGCCTGCGAAGGAGAAGACGGACGGCAAGCTGGCCACCCAGACCGAGATCGTCGCCGGGCTTGATCAGGTCCCGATGCTCAGCCCATCGTCGCGCGAGGCCATGCAAGGCGCCATTGCCATGTATGAGGAGATCGTCGCAGGCGGCGGCTGGGAAGAACTGGAAGGGCGCAGGCTCAAGAAAGGTGCGCGCGGCGAGGCTGTGCTGGCACTGCGCCAGCGTCTCGTGGCCGAAAACTATCTTCCCTTCGACTCCCTTCAGGCCGAAAAGCCAGACGTCTTCGACAGCGAGATGGAAGATGCCGTGAAGGCATTCCAGACCAATCATGGCGTCCTGCCCTCCGGCATCGTTGCCGAGAAGACGCTTGCCCAGCTCAATGTGTCGGCCGAAACACGGCTGTCCATGCTCTGGGAAAATCTGCCTCGGATCGAGGCCTACGGCCGGGAGCTTGGTGAATTCGCGATCCT
>NZ_JBIIDX010000095.1:0-14301 GCF_044238155.1 Aestuariivirga sp.
TGCGCGAAGCAGTCTGGGGCATGATCTCGGAACTGTTCCTCGCGGCACCGGGCGTCGACTATGTCGCCTATGCGCGAGAGTACATGGGCCGCTTCGAGGCCGTCCACCGGGCTTATGTCGAACGCTACGGAGACTGAGGCATGAACCGTCAGGATTGCGAGGCACTGGACCGCGCGGATCCGCTTGCCCACAAGCGCCAGGCCTTCAGCATTCCCGACGGGCTGGTGTATCTCGATGGTAATTCGCTGGGCGTTCTGCCTGCCCATGTGCCGGAGCGGTTGCGTCAGGTGGCGGAGATGCAGTGGGGTCGTGACCTCATCTCATCTTGGAATCTGCATGGCTGGGTCGATCTGCCGCGGGTGGTGGGCAACCGCATTGCACGGCTCATCGGTGCGCCGCCGGACAGCGTCATCGCGGGCGACACGATCTCGGTCAATCTCTTCAAGCTGCTGGGCGCGGCCGCAAAGCTCAGTCCGGCGCGCCGGGTGATCCTGTCGGACAGCGGCAATTTCCCGTCTGACCTCTATGTGGCGCAAGGTTTGCGAGACCTTCTTGAGGACGGATATGAACTCCGGGTGGTAGCGCCCGAGGAGGTCGAGGGCGCCATCGACGAGAGCCTGCTCCTCATCATGCTGACCGAAGTGGATTATCGCACTGCGCGCCGTCATGACATGGCGGCGCTGACGCGGGCGGCGCACGCCAAAGGTGCGCTGACGATCTGGGATCTCGCTCATTCGGCTGGCGCGCTGCCCGTCGATCTCGCGGGAACAGGAGCCGATTTCGCGGTCGGTTGTTCCTACAAATATCTGAACGGCGGGCCGGGTGCCCCGGCCTTCCTGTATGTTCGGCCCGCACTGCAGGATCTCGTGCAGCCGCCGCTGGCCGGATGGTTCGGGCATGAGGCGCCCTTCGCCTTCGATCTCGACTATCGGCCCGCTCCCGGCATTCTGCGCAACCAGTGCGGCACCCAGCCCATTCTCTCGCTGGCCGCACTCGACGCCGCGCTCGATGTCTGGGAGGACGTGGACATGGCGGCGCTGCGCGCCAAGTCGGAGGCGCTGTGCGGCCTGTTCATCGCGCTTGCCGAGCAGCGCTGCAGCGCCTTCGGCGTGAGGCTTGCTGGCCCGCGTGACATGGCCGCGCGCGGCTCGCACGTGTCGCTTCATCATGCGGAGGGCTATGCCGTGATGCAGGCGCTGATCGCCGCGCGGGTGATCGGCGATTTCCGCGCGCCCGACATGATGCGCTTCGGTTTCACGCCGCTCTATACACGGTTCACCGATGTGTGGGACGCGGTTGACCGGATGCATGACATCCTGGCTGGCCGCGGTTGGGACGACGAGCGATTTCGCGCCCGGAAGGCGGTGACATGATCATCGATATTTCACAGCCGCTTTCGCCCGGCATGGCGGGTTTTTCCGGTGATGCACCTTATACGGAGGAGTGGACATTTCGGATGGGGCCGGGCTGCCCGGTAAATGTGGGCCGGGTCGCGCTGTCGGTTCACTGCGGCACTCACGCAGATGCACCACTGCATTATGACCCTGAGGGTGTGCCGGTGGGCGCACTGGCGCTGGAGCCTTTCCTTGGGCCCTGCCGTCTGATTGATGCGCAAGGCTCTGCCGCGCTGTGCCGGCCCGAGGAGATCCTGGCCGCTCTCGATGGCGCGCCGCCGCGCATTCTGCTGCGGCTCAGCGCCGGGCATGATGCGAGGTGCTGGCCTGCTGGCTTTCGCGCCTTGAGCCCTGAAACCGTTCGATTGCTGGCTAGCCGCGGGGTGCTGCTCGTCGGCATCGATACGCCTTCGGTTGACCCTGAAACCTCAAAGACCCTCGAGGCCCATCAGGCCTGTCGCTCTTCCAGCATGCGGATACTCGAAAATCTCGTGCTGACCCATGTGGAGCCGGGCGACTATGAATTGATTGCCCTGCCGCTGAACTTCGCCAATCTCGATGCTTCGCCGGTGCGTGCGGTGCTGCGGCGGTGAGCGCCGGGCAATGCGTCTACCCGTCGTAGCCGTAATCACGCCGTGCCGCCTCGACGGTGACCACGCCAGCAGCGAGATCGTCCTCGAGGCGCGACCTGTCGCGCTTGTCAGGAGGCCCGAGGCCGCCGCCGCCAGGAAGCTCGAGCACCAGACTGTCTCCTGCCGGGATGATGTGAATGCCCTTGTCGGGAAGCTCTGCGCCAGTGCCCTTTCGCGCCGCGCCCCGGCAGCCCGGAAGCCCACCCTCGCGGCCCTGGGCCGGGTGGCGGATGCGGTCGAAGGTTGCGGCCGAAATGGCGAAGGGGGCCGCTTCGCGATTGGCGATCTCGATCACCTGCGAGAGGCCGCCGCGCCACTGTCCGGCGCCGCCCGAGTCGGCCAGATAGTGCTTGCGCCTGAAATAGAGCGGACACTGGGTCTCAGTGACCTCCACTGGAATGGTGCCGACACCCGAGGGAAAAGCGGTCGTGGCAAGCCCGTCCTTGCCGGGCCGGCCTCCGATGCCGCCAAGCCCCATGTTGATCACCGCGAAGGGTTTGGCTCCGGCGGTCTCTTCCGGAGGAACCCGTCCGTGGGCGGAATAAAGCGAAAGGATCCAGATCGGTCCTGCGCTTTCGGCCTGCACTGTGCCCGGCAGCGCCTGGGCGAGGCAGCCGAACACGCTGTCGGCCAGCATCTGACCGATCACGTGGCGCGCCGTCACGGGCGAGGGCCTGATGGGATCGATGATGGAACCCGGTTCGGTAATGAGGTCAAAGCAGGACAGCGACCCGATGTTGTTGGGAACGTGCGGCGCGATCACGGCCTTGAGGCCGAACACCGCATAGGCATGGGTATAGGTGCGCGGACTATTGATGCCGAACAGCGAGGCCGGTGAGGAGCCGGTGAAATCCACCGTCACCCTGCCATCACGGATGATGAGTCTCGACTTCAGCACCAGTCCGCGCTCATAGCCATCGAGCGGCATCTCATAGGACCAGTCGCCCTCGGGCAGGGTGCGGATTGCCGCCCGCGCGCCTTTCTCGGACTGCTTCAGGATGTGAGCTGCGAGCCTGTCAAGCGAGACGAGCTTGAATTCGGTCATCATCTCGACCAGCCGGCGCGCGCCCGTGTCATTGGCGCTGATAAGCGACAGGATGTCGCCCTTCACTTCAACGGGGCTGCGCGAATTGGCAAGAATCACGGAGAGCAGCTCGTCGTTCAGCCTGCCCTGCTTGCGGATCATCAGATGCGGAATGAGCGTGCCTTCCTCGAAGGACGAATTGGCCTTGGCCGACATGCCGATGCCGCCGACATCGATCACGTGGCAGGTGGAGGCGAAGAAGGCGACAAGCTTCTTGCCCAGGAAAACCGGCGTCATCATCACATAGTCGAACAGGTGGCCGGTGCCGAGCCACGGGTCGTTGGTGATGAAGACATCGCCTGGCTTCATCGTGGCTTGCGGGAAATGCCTGAAGAAATGCGCCACCGCCGTGGCCATGGTGTTGACGTGGCCGGGCGTGCCGGTCATCGCCTGGGCGATCATGTTGCCTTTCGTATCGTACACGCCGGCGGAGAGATCGCCCGCCTCGCGGGTGATGGTGCCAAACGCGGTACGCAGCAGCGATTGCGCTTGTTCTTCGACCACGGCGATCAGGCGGTTCCACATCACCTGGGTGCGGATGGCGTCGAGGGCCTTGCTGCTCATCACATGCGCTCCAGAATGATGTATCCCAGCGAATTGATGGAGGCGCGGAAGCGTGCGCCGACGATGGTTGAGGTCTCGTCCTCGGCGATGATGGCAGGGCCCTTGATGGACGCCCCGGGAGTCATGTCGAAGCGCGAGTAGACGGGAACCTCGAGCCTGCGGCCAAGCGCGGGATCATAGACGAGGCGGCGGCCGCGCGGTTTGGGTGCTGGCCGCCGCGCCGCCTTTGCAGCGCGTTTCGGGCGAGAGGCGGGGGCGGAGACGGTCACCGACCAGGTGATTGCCTCTGCCTCCTGATTGGGGATACGCAGGCCGTAGACCTGCTCATAGAGCTTTTCGAAAGCCGCCTTGAGTTTCGCGCCGTCGGCGGCGGTGAGCCTGCGCACCGGAACGCTGACGCGAATCTCGTGGCCCTGACCGGTGTAGCGGCAGTCGGCGATGATCTGGACCGTGGGCCTGGTTCGGCCGATGGCCGGGGCCACAACGGCGCGGGCGTCCCTCGTCATCGCGGCCAGCAGCGCGTTGACGCGCGCGGCATCGAAGCGTTCCAGCGCAATGACGGCGCTCCTGGTGATTTCATAGGCCACGGGCGCGCGGAGGAACCCAATGGCCGAGCCAACGCCCGCCCCTTTCGGCACGATGATGGTGGAGACGCCCACCTTTTCCGCCAGCCGGCAGGCATGGAGCGGGGCCCCGCCGCCGAAGGCGATCATGGTGCAGGCGGCAATGTCATGGCCGCGTTCGATGGCGTGCACGCGCGCTGCATTTGCCATGTTCTCCTCGACGATCTCGGTCACGCCCGCGGCTGGCCAGAAGTCCTTGAGATCCATCGGTTCGCCGATGCTCTTGCGCAGGGCGGCCCGCGCGGCGGCTTCATCGAGTGCGATCTTGCCGCCGGCGAAATAGGCGGGGTCAATCTTGCCGAGAACCAGATTGGCGTCGGTCACCGCCGGTTCCGTGCCGCCGCGGCCATAGCAGACGGGGCCGGGCGTGGAGCCTGCGCTGTCAGGACCCACGGTGATGCGATTGAGCTTGTCGACCCGCGCGATCGAGCCGCCGCCGGCCCCGATCTCCACCATTTCGATCACCGGGATGCGCACCGGAATACCCGAGCCCTTCATGTCGCGGTAGGCCCTGGCGATCTCGAACTTGCGGGCGCGTTCCGGCTCGCCATCGCTCAGCAGGCAGATCTTGGCGGTGGTGCCACCCATGTCGAAGGAGAGGACGCGCGGCAAAGCGCATTCGGCGGCGATCTGGGCAGCGAGAATGGCGCCGCCGGCAGGGCCTGACTCGACCAGCCGGATCGGAAAGCGCGCGGCCGTCTCGAGCGTCGTCAGCCCGCCTCCTGACATCATCAGGAACAGCGGCGCCCTGAGCCGCATCGCCTTCAGGCGGTCGCGCAGGCGATAGAGGTAACTGGCCATGAGCGGCCGCACATAGGCGTTGGCAATGGTCGTGGAAAAGCGTTCGAATTCGCGAATCTCCGGCGCCACCTCGCTCGAAATGCACACGCTGACGTCCTCCGGCAGATGGCGCCGCAACAGCTCGCGCACCCGCGTTTCGTGCCGGTCATGGGCATAGGCATGCAGGAAGCCGACGGCCACCGACGTGGCCCCGGCAGCAAGGATGCGGCGCGCCAGAGGCTCGACGGAGCTCTCCTCGAGTGCGACCAGTTCCTCGCCTTCGGAAGACAGGCGTTCGCGCAGTTCGAAGCGCAGCGTGCGCGGGACGAGCGGCGCCGGGCGGTCGATCATCAGGTCATAGTGGTCGAAGCGCTTTTCGTAGCCCTGCTCGACGATGTCGCGGAAACCCTCTGTGGTGATGAAGGCGGTCCTGGCTCCCTTGCGCTCGATCAGCGCGTTGGTGGCGAGCGTGGTGCCGTGAATGAACACCGCCACGTCCTCCGGGCGCAGTCCGGATTCGGTGAACACCAGCTCGATGCCCTCGATGACGCCAAGCTCCGGGGCCTGGCTGGTGGTCAGCACCTTGCCGCTCCAGCGCTTCGGGCCATCCTCCAAAACGATATCTGTGAAGGTGCCGCCGATGTCGGCGGCCAGTCTCGCCTGTCTCTGCATGATCGCCTCGTTAGGCCCGGCGGCCGGGGCTTGCAAGTGGCAAGCAAGCTGGCAAGGGCTGGCTTGGTTGCGGAACGGCCGCTGGAGCCCTATCAAGCGGTCATGGCAAAGGTGACGATCCAGGATGTGGCCCGCGTGGCGGGGGTGAGTGTCGCGACGGTTGACCGGGTGCTGAACCGCAGGCCCGGCGTTCGCGGTGTCACCGTCGGCAAGGTCGAGGCGGCGATCCGCGACCTTAACTACCAGCCCGACCGTATCGCGGCGAGGCTTGCCCGCTCGCGCGAATACCGCTTCTGCTTCGTGCTGCCCGATCGCGCCGGCGATTTCTGGCAGCGCATCAACGAGGAAGTGCGCATCATGGCCGAGCGCATGGCGGGTGAGCGGGTGGCGATCACGGTCAAGCGGGTTGACGTCTTCGATGGCGAGCGGCTTGCCGCCCTGCTCGACTCGATCGGCGATGTGCACGACGGGGTGGCGGTGGTGGCGCTCGATCATCCGGCAGTGCGCGAGGCGATCAATGCGCTGGCCCAGCGCGGCGTGACTGTCGTGACACTGGTGTCGGACGTTCCCGGTTCGAAGAGGGTGCACTATGCGGGTATCGACAATTCCTCGGCTGGCCGTACGGCAGCAAGCCTGATGGGGCGCTTCCTGCGCGGTCTTTCCGGCAAGGTCGGGCTGATTGCAGGGTCTCTGGCGCTGCGCGACCATATCGAGCGACAGTTCGGTTTCGAGCAGGTGCTGGCGCATGAATATACCAATCTCGAGGTGCTGCCGGTCAGGGAATCGCGTGATGACTGGCGCAAGCTCGAGGATATGACGGCCCAGCTCCTGGCCGAGCATGACGATCTTCTCGGGATTTATAATGTCGGTGGTGGAACGCGCGGCATCGTCTCGGCGCTGGAGGCCGCAGGCCGGGCCCGCGACGTGGTACTGCTCGGCCACGACCTTAGCGAACCAAACCGCAAGGCGCTGATCCGTGGCACCATCGATGCGGTGATCAACCAGGATCCCGGGCATGAAGTCAGAAGCGCCATCCGCGTGCTGATCGCCAAGGCCGACAACGTGCCGCTGATCGAGTCGCAGGAGCGGATCAGGATCGACATCTTCCTGAGGGACAATCTGCCCTAGCCGTAGAGTGCGGGCCGCTTTTCCTGGGCGATGGTCACCGGGCTGCGCAGATCGAGCGCGCGCACGCCGGCGTCCGACACCGTCGTCACGATGTAGCCATCCCAGGCAGAGGCGCCGGCCGGCCGGCCGCTGGCAATCGAGCCAATCCATGCCTGATTCTGCAGGCGGTAGGCCGTGGCAAAACGCGGCCGCCAGTCTGCGGCGAGACTGGTTGCCGTCACCCCGGAGTGGCGCACCGCGGTATTGATGGCCGGCCCGAAGGCCAGGCAGCCCGTCTCGCAGACCAGCTCGCCGCGCACGTCATAGCCATACTGCGCATTGAGAAAGAGTTCGACATCGACAATCTGCCCCTTGTCTGTTTCAAAGACCACAAGCAGCGGATCGTCGAATGTCGCAAGACTGGACTTGCGTGCGCGGAACACCTGTACGCGCGTCAGTTCTGCTGACAGCACGAAGCGGGCAATGTCGATCTCGTGCGAGCAGGAGCTGACGATGGCCGCTGCCGCATCAAAATGCGGCGCGGCGGTGGCGTTGCGGTGAATGCAGTGGAAGGCGAGGGCAGCGCCGTAGCGGCCGGTCTCGAGCAGACCCTTGATGTCCGTATAGCCGGGGTCGAAGCGGCGCATGAAGCCCAGCTGCACCAGCCGTCGCCCTGCCGAGAGTTCGGCCTCGATCACCCGCATGCCCTGCGCGGCAGTTGGCGCCAGAGGTTTTTCGCACAGCACCGGTTTTCCGGCCTTGATGCAGGCGATGGCATAGTCCGGGTGGGTCGCATCGGGCGAGGCGATCAGTACGGCGCCCACGGCCGGATCTGCGATCAGCTCATAGGGATCGCCGGTCGCCCGCCCGGCGCCGGTTTCGGCGGCAACGGCTCTGGCGCGGCTGGCGTCAGCGTCGGCAATCGCCACGAGATGGGCGCCTGCAACCTGGCCCGCGATGATGCGGGCATGATCCGCGCCCATGATGCCCGCACCGATGATGCCAACCCCGATACTCATGCCAAAGCGCTCCATTGAAAATCAACTCAAGGCTAACCGATGCAGGTCATCGTGACCAGATGCCATCGCCTTCTCCTGCTCGCAGGAGCCGTTCGCATGACGGGGTTCGCATGTCCTGGCATCGTTCAGCGGCAGGTTGGCCCGAACACGCTATGGCTGTCTGCCGCGATGGCGCCGAACCGGGGCGCTCGAGAGCTGCGTCATTGCACCGTGCCGCGCGCATCGACCCTGACTGCGCCAAGCACCTCCTCGCCACGGGTGAACACCACCCTGTCGAAGAGATTCACGACCGGGCAGACGTGATTGGGTGTGATGCGCAGAACCTCGCCAACCTTCGGCTTGGCATTCAGTTGCGAAATGTCGAGAAAGCCATGCTCCTCCGACATGGCATAGACCCTCGCGCCGGAGAGCGCACGCACTTCGCCATAGCCCTCAAGTCCGAGCAGATCGCTGGTCAGCGCCTTTGAACCTGCATCGAGCATGGCGCGCGAGGTGGTGGGCACGCTGACCACTGTTGCCAGTATGCTGAGGGCGCAGTCCTGGGCGGTAGCCGATCCAGCCTCAATCTGCATGCGGTCATTGTATATGTAGGTCCCCGCACGGTATTCGCTGACCAGCGAAAGGCCTTCGTCCTTCCACATGTCGGGCGTTCCGCCGCTCGAGGTGGTGGGCGCGTGCAGCCCGGTTCTTGCAAGACCGTGATGGGCTGCTTGGAGAAAATGGGCCATGGCCTGGCGTGCGCCGTTCTTGGGCAGCGTCATCAGGCCAGTGAAGGTGAGGCCCCTCGTCCGGTCGATGGCCTGAGCCAGGGCAATTGCGGCCTCGGGGCTCTGCACGCCGTTGCGGGCGGCGCCGGTGTCGCATTCAACCAGAACCTCGAGATCCCGGCCTGAACGCGCCGCGGCATGGGCCAGCCCTTCAAGAACAGCCTCATTGTCGGCCACCACCTTGATGTCCGTGGTGCGGGCCAGGGCCGCGAGCCGCTCCAGCTTGTGTGCGCCCACCACGTTGAAGGTGAGCAGCATGTCCGAGATGCCTGCCGCCGCCATGACCTCGGCCTCACCCAGCTTCTGCACGGTGATGCCGCTGGCGCCAAGATCGAGCTGTGCCCTTGCAAGGCCTGTGAGCTTGTGGGTCTTGATGTGCGGGCGGTTGGCCAGGCCGGCCTTGTCGCAGCGTGTCTGCCAGCGCGCAAGATTGCGCGCCACCACATCGACATCGATGACCGGGACGGGTGTTTCGAGCTCTTCGAGGCGGTCTCCCACATCCTCCAGGTCGAGATAGGTCGCAAGATCCATGGCTGCCGCTCCACCAACTAACGTTGACTATGGCACCGAGGCGGAGCAGCCAGCAACAATTGAACCATGCCTCCTGTTCACAACACACTTGCGCCGGGGCGGGCGTTGGTGCTGAAAGCCCCGGATGAGGATCTTGACATGACGGATTTCGTGCAATCTTTGCTTACGGCTGACGCCCTTTGGGCGCTGGGCCAGGTGATCATGATCGACCTGGTGCTCGCGGGCGACAATGCGGTGGTCATCGGCCTGGCCGCTTCGGGTCTTCCGAAGGACCAGCGCAACAAGGCGATCTTCATAGGTATCATTGCTGCCACGGTGCTGCGGATCGTCTTCGCTGCGCTGACCACGCAGCTGTTGCAGATCCTAGGGCTCATCCTCGTGGGCGGCATCCTGCTTCTCTGGGTATGCTGGAAGATGTGGCGCGAATTGCGTGACGGCCGCCACCAGGAAGAGGGTGTCGAGGCGATCACCGGCGAAGACATCAACGCCGATGGCACCATCGGCGCGCCTCCGGGGCGCAAGACCTTCGCCCAGGCCGCCTGGCAGATCATTCTGGCGGACGTGTCGATGTCGCTTGACAATGTGCTGGCGGTGGCAGGGGCCGCGCGCGAGCATCCTGGTGTCCTGGTGATCGGGTTGGCGCTGTCGATCGCACTCATGGGGCTGGCGGCGTCCTTCATCGCCAGACTGCTGCAGAGTCATCGCTGGATTGCCTATGTCGGGCTTGCGATCATTCTCTATGTGGCTCTCGACATGATCTATCGCGGCATTCTCGAAGTCTATCCTGCTGTTCTATAGTCACCGCATGAACCGCAATTCCCGCTGAGGGCTCAGGACCATGACGATCAGCTTCCATGACCTCTCCCGCATGACAGGTGCGGCGCGTGATGCGCTCCTGAAGCGTACGGAGGCAGATATCTCCTCTTTTGAGGTGAAGGTAAGGCCCATCATCGAGGCTGTCCGGAGCGAGGGGGATGAGGCGCTGGCGCGTTTTGCCCGCGAGTTCGACAAGTCTCCCGTTGATGCTGGTTCGATAGCTGCAACCGAGGCTGATTTTGCGCGGGCCGAGAAGACCCTCGATCCGAAAGTGCGCGAAGCACTGGCCTTCATGGCCCGGTCGATCCGAAAGTTCCACGAGGACCAGAAGCCCGAGGAGATGTGGTTCCATGAGATTCAGCCCGGCGTGTTCGCTGGCGATCGCACGACGGCCATCCCGTCGGTCGCCTGCTACATTCCCCGCGGCAAGGGCGCCTTTCCCTCTTCGGTGCTGATGCAGACCACGCCGGCCAAGGTCGCGGGCGTGAAGGACATCGTTATCATCACGCCACCGGGGCCTGACGGCAAGATCGACGACGCGACCCTGGTTGCGGCCCGGATGGTGGGGGTTGAGAAGGTGTTCAAGGCTGGAGGCGCGCAGGGCATCGCCGCGGTGGCCTATGGCACCCGGACCGTGCCGAAATGCAGCAAGGTGGTCGGGCCGGGTAGCCCCTGGGTGGGTGCTGCCAAGCGGCTTGTTTCGCATGTCATCGATGTGGGGACGCCTGCCGGGCCAAGCGAACTGATCGTGCTGGCCGATGACACGGCCGATGGCCGCCTCGCGGCGCTTGACCTCATCATCGAGTCCGAACACGGGCCCGACTCCTCGGCCTTTCTCGTCACCTGGAGTCGCAAGGTGGCGGAGGACGCAATCGCCGCCATCCCTGACTTCTGGAAGCAGATGGGTGCGCAGCGGGCGGGCTATTCGGCAACGGTGCTCGGCGGTCCGATGGGCGGCATCGTGCTGGCCCGTGACGAGGCGGAGGCGATTGCCTTCTGCAACGACTATGCGCCGGAGCATCTTGGTGTTCATTCCGACGAGCCGTTCCAGTATCTGGGGCGCCTCGAGCATGCGGGTGAAATCCTGCTGGGGCGCCATACCCCACCCACGCTCGGAAACTTCACCATCGGCGTCAATCACGTGCTGCCAACCAGTGGCTGGGCCAAGACCGGCTCGCCGCTTACCGTTCACGACTTCATGAAGCGCACATCCGTTGCCTACGTCACGGCGAAGGGCTATCCCGAACTCGCACGGCATGCCGAAGTGATCGCAACTTATGAAGGGTTTGACGGCCACGCCAATGCTGTGTCGGAAACCCGCGCGAGACTGTTGCGACGGAACCGCTGACCATGCGCACGGGTGGACAGATTCTCGTCGACCAGTTGAAAGCACATGGCACGCGCCAGGTGTTCTGTGTGCCTGGCGAAAGCTATCTCGCGGTGCTCGATGCGCTGCATGGCTCGGGCATCGAGACGGTCATCTGCCGCCAGGAAGGTGGTGCTGCCTATATGGCAGAGGCTTCCGGCAAGATGACGGGCAGGCCCGGCATCGTCATGGTCACCCGCGGGCCCGGTGCCACCAATGCCTCGGGTGGCATTCACGTAGCTGCACAGGATTCGACGCCGCTCATCATGTTCGTGGGCCAGGTGGCGCGCGACATGAAGGATCGTGAGGCGTTCCAGGAGCTCGACTACAAGGCGGTTTTTGGCAGCATCGCGAAATGGGTCGTCGAGATTGACCGGCCTGATCGAATCCCCGAGCTGGTCAGCCGTGCCTTTCATGTAGCCACTCAGGGCCGCCCCGGCCCGGTGGTGATTGCGCTGCCTGAGGACATGCTGACCGAGAAGACAGAGGTGGCAGATGCCCGGGCCTTCGCGCCTGTCATCATGCAGCCCGGCGCCGATCAGATGCAGGAGCTGCGCCGCCGCCTGCTGGCGGCGCGGCGGCCTCTGATCATTGCCGGAGGCTCGGGCTGGACCGCCGAGGGCGTGGCTGATCTGGCTCGCTTTTCCGAGAACTTCGAGCTGCCGGTGGCCGTATCCTTCCGTCGCCAGATGCTGTTCCCGGCCGATCACCCGAATTTTGCCGGTGACATCGGCATCGGCCCCAATCCTAAGCTGCTGGCTCGCGTCAAGGCGGCTGATCTTGTCGTGCTGATCGGCGGCCGCCTGTCGGAGATGCCCTCGCAGAGCTACACGCTGCTGGACATTCCGGGCGATGGCGAACGCCTGATCCATATTCATCCGGGTGCGGAGGAGTTGAACAAGCTCTACCGTGCGGGGCTTGGCATCCTCGCCACGCCCCATGCCTTTGCTGCAGCTGCAGCCGCGCTGCCGAAGCCCAACGCGGTCGCCTGGGCTGGCGAGGCGCGGACGGCGCATGCCGATTACGTGGCATGGAGCGATACCAGCGGCATCACCACGCCGGGTACGCTGCAGATGGCCGGTGTCATGGCACATCTGAAGCAGGCGATGCCGGCTGATACCATCTTCTGCAATGGTGCTGGCAACTATGCTACCTGGGTGCATCGTTTCTGGCCGTTCCGCAGCTTCGCTTCGCAACTGGCTCCAACCTCAGGTACGATGGGTTATGGTGTTCCGGCGGCGGTGGCCGCCAAGCTGCTGGCGCCGGAACGCGAGGTTGTGGCCTTTGCAGGTGACGGCTGCTTTCTGATGAACGGCCAGGAATTTGCCACCGCCATGCAATATGATTTGCCGATCATCGTGGTCGTGGTCGATAACGGCATGTATGGCACGATCCGCATGCATCAGGAGCGGGAGTATCCGGGCCGGGTGTCGGCGACGGACCTGAAAAACCCTGATTTTGCGGCCCTGGCCCGCGCCTACGGTGGCCATGGCGAAACGGTGCGAACCACGGCCGAATTTGCCCCGGCGCTGGCGCGGGTGCGTGCCAGTGGCAGGCCGGCCATCCTGCATTGCCTGATCGACCCCGAGGCGATCACGCCGGTCCGCAGCCTGAGCGACATCCGTGCCGCATCCCGGCGCGGCGGAGGCGCTTGACGGGAGGGGGCTGCCTCCGCTCAAATGCCCTCATGACCGGCGCCACCCGACCTGCCAGCCTGCCGATTGCCGCCCATGCCGTTTGCGCGGCCGCCGGCGTGCGTGATGGCCTGCGTGCCGCGCAGTTCTATGTGCGGGATCTCGCCAATGCCGACCGGTTCGGCCGGGACGAACCTCGGCGCGTGCCCTTCCTGTCGCGGGCTGTGGCACAGGGGGCGCGGCTGACTGACCGGATGATGAACCGCGGCGCCGATCTCTCGATCGCCCTGTTCCTGCCGGGCTGGCGCAAGCTGCCGTCGCCCTTCACCCCCGGCCTGATGCAGGATGTGGCGCGCGGTATCCGCGAGGACAGCCTCATCCACAATCCGGCGTTCAATGCCTATTTCTTCCGTTCGGCCATTCATATTGCCGGACGCTACTCCTCTCCGCCGTGGCTCATCCTCGAGCATCGCGTCGATGCAGCCCGCCGGGCACTCGCCATGCGTGCAGATGAGCCCGCCTCGGGCAGCGAAATGATGGCGCGCAGTCTGATCGCCCTGGTCGAGCAGGGTCCGGTGGCGCGGATCGGAGAGGTGTCGGGCCGCAACCGCTTCTTTGCGCAGGCCGAGCCCAACGTCGCCGTTTATGCCATTGCCGCCGTGGCGCTCATGCTCGCTGAATCGGGCAGGCCTGCCGGCGTCATGGACGAGGACGAGTTCTTCGCGGTGACTGGTGCACTCATTGGCCCGCGGCTTCCCGCCATTGCATCGTTGATCGCCAGCCGCGACGAGCCGGGTCTCGCTCGCGAACTGGCCGACATCAAATCGATGTATTGAGACGGCGGTGTGGCGGGGCCGCAGCGCTGGGGTGATGCGTTTGCCCGCGCGCCGGGGTCACGTGAGTCAAGCTGATGGAAGGATGCCGACATGAACGTATTGTCCGCCCAAGTCTGCGACCTCGGTCGCTTCGATCGGGACCCGGCGCGATCCTACACGATCCCCGCAAATTACTATATCGACCCCGGTATCTATGAGCGGGAAAAACAGGCGATCTTCTTCAAGTCATGGAATTATGCCGCGCATGTGAGCCAGCTTGCGGCGAATGGGGACTATGTCACGGTGCGCATTGCCGACCAGAACATCATCGTGTTGCGCGGCCAGGATGGCGTGTTGCGTGCCTTCTACAATGTCTGTTCACACCGCGCCCACGAATTGTTACAGGGTTGCGGCCGCGTCAACATTATCACATGCCCCTATCATGCCTGGACCTATCGGACAGACGGCCGTCTGCGTTCGGCCGTAGGCCAAAAGCA
>NZ_JBIIDX010000211.1:0-4049 GCF_044238155.1 Aestuariivirga sp.
ATTGCTCTCTGCACGATGGTTTCGATCGATATGCCACGCCGTGCCAATTGCCTGCCAAGAGCATCAAAATCCTCGGCCAGTTCGCCGCCTAACTGCCTGTTCGACTCTTCGATGAAGTCCGAACTTATCGAAAAACCCATTTACCTACCTCGTAAAGGATGCTGCATTTCCCGCGTCGACATTCAAAAAATTGCCCGTCGACTTGTCTGACAGATCAGATGCAAAAAAATATACGGCCTCTGCAATATCCTCTGGGAAGACTGATCGTTGCAGCAGTGAACGTTTGCGGTAATGCTCCTCGAGCTCTTCCTCCGTTATCTTTAAGGATGCCGCGCGCTGCTGCCGCCACGGGCCCTGCCAGATCTTTGATCCCCTCAAGACTGCATCGGGGTTTACCACATTAACCCTTATGCCAAGCGGAGCCCCTTCCAACGCCATACAGCGAGCAAGATGCAACTCACCTGCCTTTACTGCACAGTACGCCGATGCTCCCGGCGAAGCTGCAACAGCATTTTTTGAGCAGATAAAGACCATAGAGCCTCCTAACTTCTGGCGTTGCAGCAGACGATATCCCTCTCTACCTACCAGAAAGTAGCCCGCACCCATAACAGCCTGGTTCCTGTTCCAGAGCTCCAATGTTGTATTCTCTACCGTTGCCGAAATCGTAATCCCGGCATTATTCACTATGATATCAACACCACCATATGCCAGCGCGGTCTGGTTCATTGCTGAAATGACGTCGTCTTCGCTGGTCACATCCATCAATACGGCGCAAACATTGTCCTTTCCATAGGTTTTTGCAAAACCAGATGCCACATCATCAAGTGATGCTTGGTCAATGTCCGCCAGCACCACGCAAGCGCCTTCATTCAGAAACTTGGAGGCAATAGCTGCGCCGATTCCGCCTGCACCCCCCGTAATGAAAGCGGTTCGCCCTGCCAACGCCTTGGGCTTTGGCATCCGCGCGAGCTTGGCCTCCTCGAGCAACCAATATTCAATGTTGAACGCTTCCTGCTCAGCCAGTCCCTGATAGGCGGAAACCCCCGACGCACCACGCATGACGTTGATCGCATTCACGTAGAATTCAGCTGCTATCCGGGCAGTCGCCTTGTCCTTTGCGAAGGACAACATGCCAACACCAGGAACCAGATAAATGACAGGATTCGGATCTCGCATGGCTGGAGAATTGGGATGTTTGCACCGCTCGTAGTAAGCTGCGTAGTCCATACGATAACCATCAATCAGCTGCTCAAGCGTGGCATCATCTGCGTCGTGTGGCAAGATCAAGGGCTTGATCTTGGTTCTCAAAAAGTGGTCCGGGCAGGAGGTGCCAAGTGGTGCAAGAGCATCGAGAGCGTTTGAATTCACGAACTCAAGAACCTCAGGTGAATCAATGAAGTGACCCACTTTCCGCTCGTGCCTCGAGATTTTGCCACGGATCGCGGGCATTAAGCGCAGGGCGGCTGATCTGCGGTCAGCATCTGGCAGAACTGTAGTCCGCTGTCCTCCAAAGGCAGGTTTTTTCCGATTGGTCTCCAGCCAGACCGCAGCTTTGTTGATGATCCGCAATGTGGTATCATAGCAAGCCTTGGCATTATTTGCCCAGGTAAACAGCCCATGACTACCTAGGACTACTCCAACATAGTGTGGATTTTTCTTTGCCATTTCGCCAAGTTTTATGCCGAGGTCGATTCCGGGCCGTTGCCATGGCAGATAACCGATTTCTCCTTCGAAGATGGTCTGTGTCAGCATCTCGGCATCCTTCGATGCTGCGATGGCAATCACTGCATCTGAATGGACATGGTCGACATGAGTGTAGGGAACAAATCCATGAAGGCAGGTATCGATTGAAGGCGCCCTTGGATTCAAGTCGAAGATACAATGGTTCAGCGCATGCACCATAGCGTCTTCCTGATCCAGGCTCTTATACAAACCTTTTAATGACTCGAGCTTTTCCATGTAGAGTGTTGCAAATCCATCCAGCTTCATTGAGCCGATGTCACCGCCAGAACCCTTGACCCAGAGAACAGTGACCGACTGTCCCGTTAAAGGATCCTGTGCTGTCACTTTTGCTGAAGTATTGCCCCCACCAAAGTTGGTAATTCGCAAATCTGCGCCAAGCAGGTTTGATCGATAAAGCAGAAGGCGCGGCTCATCCAACTGGCTCGAAACTTGATCGTCCCAAAGCGATGGAACGGAAATTGAATTATTCATGATACCTGCTTTCTGGAAGTGGAGACGCGCCGGACGGTGCCGGCGCGCCACGATTTTGCAGTTTAGAAGTCGAAACCAGCAATGTTCTCCTTGGTGAATACATAGGGTGATCCAAGAAGGATCTCCGAACCATTGATCACCTGCAGATCACCGAGCTTGCCAGCCTTCACCGAGGTTGCCCCGGGTTGCAACGAGCCATCAGCGACTGCGCGCAGGACCTGCATTGCGGCATATCCAAGATCTACTGGATTCCAGAGTACGACTGACTTTACACAATCCTTCTCAACATAGGGCTTCATTGCGTTTGGAGTTGCAAGACCGACAACCGAAATCTTGCCGCACTTACCGGCCTGTGTCACGGCCTCTGCTGATGCGGGGGTTGCTACAGAGGTCATGCCGAAGATGCCCTTCAGATCATCTCCATACTTGTTTATCAGTGTTGTAGCCTGGTTGAAGGACAGATTGTTGTCCTCCTGAGCTTCAACAGTTTCGAGCCATTTCAGCTTCGGATGGCACTTCTCTGCATAAGCAGCCATCTCGGCGATCCAACGTGCCTGATTTGGCGTCGTAAAGGTCGAGGTAACAATCGCAATACCACCTTCACCACCAATCTCGGCTGCCATTGAGTCAACCAGCGCCTTTGCGATGCCGTTGAACTCTGCCTGGTTCACGAACCATTGCCGTGCATCAGGGGTTGAGTTTGCATCATATCCAACGACATTGATGCCCTTCTCAAGAGCCTTTTTCAGCACGGGTGCAATCGCAACCGGATCATTGGCAGCGAAGAGAATGCCGTCTACACCACTGGTGATGTAGTTATCGATGAAGGTGATCTGTTCATCGATGTTGGCTTTGGTTGGACCGTCGGTCTTGGCATCGACATTTCCGAGCTCGGCTGCAGCATCAGCAATACCCTTGGATGTGGCATTGAAATAGCCGATGCCAATCAGCTTCGGCACGTCAACAACCGTGATCTTCTTGCCCTTGCGGTCTGGTGGGTTGGTCGGCACCCCACCGTCATAGGGCTTGGCTGCGGCTGCCGAAGGTGTTCCATCGCATGCCAAAGGGTTGGTCGGCTGGTCATCGCCACCCGTCCATGCCGAAGCCGCAAGTGCTGAGCCAGTCATGAGACCGAGGCTCATCACGACAGCCAGTGTAAGTTTCTTCATCATGAGTCTCCCGTGTTGGTCTTGCAGCCCACAGGCGGGTGAGCTGAAGACGACCTCCAATATTCAGCCGCCTCTGTTTCTGTCAAATATTGCTCCAGCTAGAATGGCACCTATGAGAACCAGTCCGATTACAACTATGGTGCCGTCCCCTTTCACGCCTGACAAAGCCAAACCATTCTTCAGCGCCTGGATCAGAATGAGCCCTAGAACTGTCCCGATGATGGTCCCGCGGCCACCAAAGATAGAGGTTCCACCGAGGACAACGCCCGTAATCACGTCAAGCTCGAGGCCGGTTCCCATGTCAGATCTGGTTGTTGTCACCCGAGATACGAAAATCACAGCCGCGACTGCTGAACACAGACCCGCGGCCGTGTAAATCCAGAGCTTCGTCGCCTCGACACGAATTCCCGAGAAGCGGGCAGCAGTCTCGTTTGCGCCTATGGCATATGTTGCGCGCCCAAACGGCGTGAGACCAAGAATCATTGCCGAAAGTACGATGGCGAGTCCAAGCAACCACAGTTGAAACGGAACGCCAAGTACTTCTCCCTGACCTAGGAAAAAGAACCATTCGGGATATCCCCGCACCGATCGGGCCTCGCTGATTCCCTCTGCCAGGCCACGATAGAGTGCCAATGTCGCAAGCGTGGCGATCAGTGGCGGAACGCC
>NZ_JBIIDX010000096.1:0-14077 GCF_044238155.1 Aestuariivirga sp.
CGATTTGGTAGCCCGGCTCCAATCGGCAAGTGTCGTGATCTGGACCACGACGCCATGGACCATCCCCGGCAACCGCGCCATCAGTTTTTCGTCAAGGATCGGCTATGGCCTCTATGAAGTCACCGCAGCACCGGAGGGCAATTGGGCCAAGATCGGCGAACGCTACATTCTGGCCGACAAGCTGGCCGAAGAAGTGATGAAGGCCGCCAAGGTTGAAACCTACCAGCGGCTTGGCGATGTGAATCCGGTGGGTATGGTCTGTGGCCATCCGCTGGCCCATCTTGGCTATGATTTCCCGGTACCGTTGCTTGATGGCGACCATGTCACTGATGATGCCGGAACGGGTTTTGTTCACACTGCGCCGGGACATGGCGCTGACGACTATGTCATATGGATGGAAAAGGTGGGCGGCCCCATTCCATTCACGGTGGATGCCGATGGCTTCTACACCAAAGAGGCTCCTGGTTTCACGGGTCGGCGCGTCATTACTGACAAGGGAGAGAAAGGCGATGCCAACGACGCAGTCATTCGTGCGTTGACGGAAGCAGGCGCCCTGATCTCGCGCGGCCGTCTCAAGCACCAGTATCCGCATTCGTGGCGATCCAAGAAGCCGATCATCTTCCGGAACACGCCCCAGTGGTTCATTTCAATGTCAAGCCACGGCTTGCGCGATGTCGCGCTCAAGGCGATCGACGAGACGAAATTCTTTCCTGCTGCTGGCCAGAACCGTTTGCGCGCCATGATCGAGCAACGCCCTGACTGGGTCATTTCACGGCAACGGGCCTGGGGTGTTCCGATCGCCGTTTTCATTCATCGTGAGACGGGCGCCATACTCAAGGATCAGAAGGTGAACGCCCGCATAATTGAGGCCTTTGCTGCGGAAGGCGCGGATGCATGGTTTGCGGAGGGCGCAGCTCAGCGATTCCTTGGTGCTGAGCGCAGTGTTCTCGAATGGGAGCAGGTCCGTGACATTCTGGATGTCTGGTTCGATTCCGGTTCGACCCACGCGTTCTGTCTGGAGCAGCGCCCTGATCTCAAGTGGCCCGCAGATCTCTATCTTGAAGGATCGGACCAACATCGTGGCTGGTTTCATTCTTCGTTGCTTGAAGCCTGTGGCACGCGTGGGCGAGCCCCCTACGATGCTGTGCTTACCCATGGCTTTGTCGTGGCTGAGGATGGCCGAAAAATGTCGAAGTCGCTTGGCAATATCGTGACACCTCAGGAAGTGATCAAGCAGTCCGGCGCTGATATCCTGCGACTGTGGGTGGCGTCGTCCGACTATGCCGAGGACCTGCGCCTCGGACCGGAAATTCTGAAGACGAACATCGAATCCTATCGCAAGCTTCGCAATACCATGCGCTATATTCTTGGAGCTCTTGATGGCCTTCAGGACTGGGAGATGGTGCCCGCGCGGGATATGCCGGAACTCGAGCGCTACATACTGCATCGCCTGCATGAACTCGAAAGTCAGGTTCGTCAGGCCTATGAGGTGTTCGACTACAAGCGATTATTTGCTCTGCTCACGAACTTTATGACGGTCGATCTTTCGGCCTTCTATTTTGATATCCGAAAGGACTCGCTTTACTGCGACCCATGGTCGAGCTTGCGCCGTCGTTCCTGCCGGACGGTAATGGATCAGCTGTTTCATTGCCTCGTGACCTGGTGGGCGCCCGTGCTGGCCTTCACCATGGACGAGGTTTGGCTGGCGCGCTTTCCTGGCGAGGGCTCTTGCGTCCATCTCATGCCCTTTGCGCGCTGTCCGGGTGATTGGCATGCGCCTGAGCTTGCTGCCAAATGGGACCAAATACGTGAACTGCGGTCGGTGGTTACCGGTGCGCTGGAGATCGAGCGGCAGGTCAAAAAGACGATTGGTTCCGCACTTGAGGCGGCGCCGGACGTCTATGTGTCCAATCCCGAACTGCTCCGGGCAATCGACGGGGTTGATCTTGCGGAGATCTCGATCACATCGGGCGCAAAGCTGATCGCAGCGGAAGGACCGGTTGATGCGTTCCGTCTCGATGGTGTAAAAGGCGTGGCGGTGGTCGTGAACCCGGCTGAGGGCCGAAAATGCGCGCGTTCATGGAAGATCCTGCCAGAGGTTGGATCCGATCCTGACTTTCCCGACGTGACATTGCGCGACGCCGAGGCCGTGCGCGAGTGGCAGGTTCGCTTCGGCAAGGCTGTATGATGCGGGCAAGACTCTGGGGGCCTTCCGCACCGCTTGTTCTGGCGCTGTCGGCCATCGTGTATGGCACCGACCAGACCCACAAGTGGTGGATGATCGACGTCTACGGCATTGCGGAGCGGTCGCCGGTGCAGGTGACTCCCTTTCTTGACCTCGTGCTGGTCTGGAATCGTGGTATTTCCTATGGCCTGTTCAGTACGCATACACAGGACGTGCTGGTTGCTCTCAGTTTCGTCATCTGTCTGGTGCTCTGGGTCTGGGCTTGCACTGCTACCCGGCCGCTGGGGGCCGCAGCCCTTGCCCTGGTCATTGGCGGAGCGCTGGGCAACGCGACGGACCGTTTGTTCCGGGGCGCAGTGGCGGACTTCTTTTACTTTCATTATCAACATTTTAGTTGGTATGTATTCAACTTGGCCGATGTCGCGATTGTTGCCGGCGTTGCCGTGCTGCTGTATGAGGCCTTGTGGTTGGGCCAGACCTTGGACCGCCGTGGAAAAGCCTGAATCTGACGGCAGGTAGCATAGCGGTTCTGGTGAGATGGATAGTCGGATGAAATCTGCCGTCGTTTCGGTCTTGGTTGGGGTGATGGCGCTCGGGCTGGCTGGTTGTGGCAGCACGATGCGAAGCTACCTTGAAAAAGAGACGCCGACCCAGGCTGTATCCGTCGGTCAGGACCTCACGATGCCGCCCGACCTGCGTCTGCCCCCGCCCAGTTCCGCCGCTGCGGCGCCGGCCCCCGCTGTCACATCGACCCAGGCGGCATTGGTTTCTCCATCTGCGCCGGCAACGGCTGGCGCTACACCAGCAGCCCCGGCGGCTGACGGCGTCTACAGCGTCTATACGAACGCGGGCATCTCTCTTTACAATGCCGATGGAACAAAGAAGACCGACCAGCAACTGCGCGAAGAGTTGCAGGCCTACTACATTGCCCAGAAGAAGGCCAAGAACCCGAACTACGGCACTGTCTTCAACATTGGCAATATCTTCAAGGACGAATAACCTACCAGAGAGGCCCTGCCCCGGCAGGGCCCGAGGAAAGCTCATGACCTTGTTCCGGTGGCTGCTTCCCTTTGTTCTGTGCTTTCCTGTCGTCGTGACCCCCGCTCATGCGCTCAAGGTTCAAGTCACGACCTTCACACTAGAGAATGGCCTGCAGGTGGTGATTATCCCAGACCACCGTGCACCCGTCGTAACCCATATGGTCTGGTACAAGGTGGGAGCGGCGGATGAACCGCCAGGAAAGTCTGGCATCGCACATCTGCTTGAGCATCTGATGTTCAAGGGTACAGCGAAATATCCCGATGGTGCATTCAGCCGAATTCTTCGCGCCAATGGCAGCCATGAGAACGCCTTCACGACGCATGATTATACGGTCTATCACCAGCGCATCACAAACGATCGCCTGGCCCTGGTCATGGAACTGGAGGCTGATCGGATGCAGAATCTCGTTCTTGCGGAAGAGGATGTATTGCCCGAGCGTGACGTTGTTCTTGAGGAGCGGCGTGAACGCACGGAAAATGATCCCGCGAGCCTGCTTGACGAGCAAATCGATGCCGCTCTTTATACGGCGCACCCTTATGGCAAGCCTGTGATCGGCTGGATGAGCGAGGTTTCCCAGCTTACGCGCGCGGACGCGATGAATTTCTATTCCAATCATTATCAGCCAGCAAATGCAATCCTGATCGTGGCCGGTGACGTTGTGCCCGCTGACGTGAAACGTCTTGCAGAGCGTTACTACGGTATCTTGCAGAACAAGACCTCTCGCGCCCTGAGATCGCGGGTGACGGAGCCGCCGCCAACGGCAGAACGCCGCGTCATCATGCGCGATGAGCGCGCGGGGTCTCTTCTCTGGCAGCGCCAATACCTTACACCACCGGCACGCAAACTTTCCCAGCGCGAGGAGAACGCCAACGAGATTCTGGCGGAGATTCTGGGTGGCGGTACCCAGAGCCGACTTTACCAGGCACTGACCGTTCAGCAAAAAATTGCCACCTTCGCTGGTGCGTGGTTCAGTGCCGCCGAACTAGATCATGGGACCTTCGGGATCTACGCCGCGCCGAATTCCGGCGTTGCCATGGAAGACCTTGAGGCCGCAATCGACGCCGTGCTCATCGAGTTGGTCAAAAAGGGCATAACGGAGCAGGAACTCTCGAGAAGCCAGGAAAGAGCTGTTGCGAATTCTGTTTATCTGCTCGATTCCCAGGAGGCTTTGGCCAGGATCTTTGGTGTTGCGCTGGCGACAGGTCAAAGTATCGATGACGTGCTCAACTTTGAAGCGGACATGCGTGCGGTAACCGTTGCAGAGGTGAATGCTGCGGCCCAGCGATTGTTTGACAGGCGGGCATCTGTGACTGGCCTGCTGTTGACGGAGGAACAGACTCCTTGAGAACCAGCGACCGTCGTCTTTCATTCATTGGGCGTTTTGTCCTCGCCATCTGTTTGCTTGGCCTCGCAAGCAGCTTTGCTCACGCCTTCACCATTCAAGAGGTGACAAGTCCGGGTGGCTTGAAGGCCTGGCTTGTAGAGGAGCGGGCTATCCCTCTCATTACAATCAATTTTTCATTCCGCCCTGGCAATGCCGAAGACCCGGCCGGCCAGGAGGGCGTGTCGGAGTTTCTCACTGGCATGATGGACGAGGGGGCAGGTGCCATGCTCGCCGATGAATTCCAGAGAAAACGAGAGGCATTGGCCTTTCGAATGTCATTTGACTCAGGAGCAGATTTTTTTGAGGGCAGCTTCCAGACCTTGAGCCACAATCGGCATGAGTCGTTCGATCTTCTGCGCATGGCCATTACCGAGCCGCGTTTTGATCCGGAGCCGCTTGAGAGGGTTCGAAAGCAATTTCTTCTCAACATAAAGGAAGACCTGCAGAACCCACAGAGCATCGCATGGCAGGCGTGGGCCACGAAGAGTCTTCCGAATGATCCCTACGCCCGGCCGAGTTCAGGAACTGAAGCCAGTATGAGCGCCATTACGGCTGTTGACCTGCATGCGGCCCACCGTCGAATTTTCAATCGGAATACCCTGCAGGTCGCAGTTGTTGGCGACATAACGGGGGCTGAGCTTGGGCCTCTGCTTGATCTGATCTTTGGGGGGGTGCCAGAAAAGTGGCCCGACCGGAAGGTGCTGCCGCCTGCACGCGCGGAGATGGGCCCAGCTGTCACGGTCATAGACCGTGATATGCCGCAGAGCGTGATCGTATTTGGGCACGAGGGCCTTCTCAGGAGTGATCCTGACTTCATCCCAGCTTATGTGATGTCCGAGATTCTTGGCGGTGGCGGGCTCACCTCCCGCCTGGCTCAAGAGCTTCGAGAGAAGCGCGGTCTTACTTATGGTGTCAGTTTCGGACTATCGCCCATGCAGCGCGTCGGCCTTTATGCTGGCGTCCTGCAGACGAAGAACGAGTCTGCTGGTGAAGCTCTTGAAGCCGCCAAGAGCGTCATTGCCCGTTATGCGGCGGAGGGACCCACGCAGGTGGAACTCGATGAGGCGAAAACCTACCTGATAGGCTCCTATCCCTTGCGGTTTTCCAGCAATGCTGCGATAGCGGGACAGCTTCTTGCTTTGCAGCAGCAGGAACTTGGCGTCGATTACGTTAAAAAGCGCAATTCCCTGGTTGAGGCTGTCACCCTTGAACAGGTACGCGAGCAGGCTCGGCGGCTTCTTCACCCGGACCGCATGATCGTCTCCGTTGTTGGCCGTCCCAAAGCCATCAAGTGATGACTACGCCCCAGATAAGAAGACTTCCGGAAGGTACGATCAACCGTATTGCGGCTGGAGAGGTCATCGAACGTCCAGCAAGTGTTGTAAAAGAACTGGTCGAAAATGCGCTTGATGCGGGCGCTGCCCAGATTGATGTCGCATTTCGCGGCGGCGGAAAGAGCCTCGTCCGCGTTGCCGATGATGGCGTCGGCATGGGGCCTGAAGACCTTGCTCTTGCCGTTGAACGTCATGCTACCTCAAAGCTCTCAGATGACAATCTCACCGACATCCGCTTTCTGGGTTTTCGGGGCGAGGCACTTCCATCAATCGGCGCGGTAAGCCGGCTGGTCATTACCTCCCGTCCGAGAGCGGGTGGTGAGGCCCATATGATCAAGGTGGAAGGTGGCGTTCTTTCGCCGCCGCGCCCGGCCGCATTGAGCCGTGGCACCGAGATTGAAGTGAAGGACCTGTTCTTCGCAACTCCCGCCCGCCTTAAGTTTCTCAAGGCTGATCGAAGTGAGACTGCGGAGGCGGCGGATGTCGTCCGCCGGATGGCGATTGCCCATCCAGGCGTGGGCTTTTCGTTCACCACGGAAGAGCGCCGTCTCATTGATGTGCCGGCAGGACAAACCGAAGATGAGCGGCTGGCTCGCATCCTCGGTGCGGACTTCATGGATAATTCCGTGGCCTTCGCGCTGGAACGTGATGGCTTGAGGCTGCGCGGGTATGCGGGGCTTCCAACCTATTCCCGGAACACATCGGGCCAGCAATACATGTTTGTGAATTCACGGGGTGTGCGCGACAAGGTGCTCGCCGGAGCCATCCGTGGCGCCTATGCCGATGTGATTCCGGCTGGGCGCTATCCGGTTCTGGTGCTTCGGATCGATTGCCCATCCGAACGTGTGGATGTGAACGTGCACCCCGCAAAGTCGGAGGTGCGTTTTCGCGATTCGGGTTTGGTGCGTGGTACGATCATCAGCGCCATTCGAGAGGCGCTCGGACATCGGCGCCTGCCCGATACAGCGCTCTCACAACAGACAGCCGCCCGTTTCCGAATCACGGGTGGCCCCACATACCCGGCAGGTTTTGCAGAGGTGCAGCAAGCGCTTGACATGAATATGCCGCCAGTTGCGTCTGCTGAGCGTGAGACTGAGACGGTTACCAACGACTTTCCGCTGGGTCAGGCTCGCACCCAGGTTCATGATAACTACATCGTGGCGCAGACTCGTGATGGAATTGTGCTCATCGATCAGCATGCGGCACATGAGCGCCTTGTCTACGAGCGGCTGAAGCGTGAGCGTGGAGAACGTGGAATTGAAATCCAGCCCCTGCTTGTTCCTCTCGTTGTTGATCTCGATTCCGTAGAGGTTGAACGTCTCTGCGGCGCATCCGAAGTGCTGGCGCAGAGCGGTCTGGTACTCGAAGGATTCGGAGAGGGCGCAGTGATCGTCCGTGAGGTTCCCGCTGCCATTGCCAAAGCCGATATCGCCGGAATCCTCCGTGATGTGGCCGGGGAACTCTCCGAACTCGGCGTAGCGTCCAGTGTGGAGGAGCGCATCAACCATGTGCTGGCGACCATTGCGTGCCATCATTCCGTTCGCGCAGGGCGCCGGTTGAGGCCCGAGGAAATGGATGCACTGTTGCGCGAGATGGAGTCGACTCCGAATTCCGGCCAGTGCAATCATGGTCGGCCGACCTTCATCGAGCTAAAGCTCTCTGATATCGAGAAGCTTTTCGGGCGGCGGTAGCAAAGACCTTAACCTGTGAACCGGAAAAACCAGACTTTCGTCTCGCCATAACTGCGCTCGTCTATGAGGTCCAGCCCTGCTGCCGGTGTCAAATCTGCCTTGATGGTCTCCTCCAGTATGACAACGGCGCCAGTATTCAGCCAGTGACCCGAAACGAGTGATGCCAGTGCCTTTTCGCCCAAGCCCTTGCCATAGGGTGGATCGGCAAAGACGAGGTCAAAACCCGGTTGCGGTGCGCAGGGCCCCAGAACCGTCGCATCGCGGCGCCAGATCTTAACCTGACCTATTATGCCAAACGCATCGGCATTGCGACGGATAACGCCGCGCGCGGCGGCACTCTCGTCCACGAACTGGCAAAACCGCGCGCCACGAGACATGGCCTCAAACCCCAAGGCGCCGGTGCCAGCAAAGAGATCCATCACGCGGGCGTGATCGAGATCGAACCCCTCAATGCCGTGAGCCAGTATGTTAAAGATCGATTCCCTGACCCGGTCCGAGGTTGGTCTGGTCATCAAGCCGTGCGGTGACACGAGGCTATGACCCTTGAACTTTCCGCCGACGATCCGCATGTTTATCCTTGAAAAAAGATGGGCCGATGCTGGATTTCATTACCCGGGGAGGTACTTCCTCAATTCCGCCGCGTGCCAAATCGCCAAGCTGGAACGGCCCAAAGCCCGTACGGATCAGCCTGTTTACCTGCAGACCCAGATGCTCACAGATTCGCTTCACCTCGCGGTTCTTGCCCTCGCGGATGGCAATGGTGAGCCAGCAGTTGCCGCCTTGAACGCGCTCGATTTTTGCTTCAATTGGTCCGTAACGGACACCGTCGATCTCCACGCCTTTTGCGATGGCTGCAAGTTGCTGATCGCTGACCTGGCCAAAGGCGCGCACCCGATAGTGGCGAATCCAGCCTGATGCGGGAAGTTCCAGAAAGCGAGCCAATCCACCATCATTGGTCAGTAGCAACAGGCCTTCGGTATTAATGTCAAGCCGACCAATCGAAACGACCCGGGGCAATTGTTCCCTGAGCTTTTCAAATACGGTGGGGCGGCCCTGCGGGTCGCGGTGAGACACGACCAGACCGGCAGGTTTGTGGTAGCGCCACAGCCGCGTCTCATCCTGCTGGGGCAGTGGTTGCCCATCCACCAGAACGACATCACGCCGTGTCACGTTGGTTGCCGCGGTGCCAAGAATCTGGCCATTGACCTTAACCCGGCCTTCTGTGATCAGCCGCTCGGCATCCCGCCGCGAGCAAACCCCTGCCCGAGCGATGACCTTGGCGATCCGTTCGCCCTCGAATGTGCTCATCTTGACCTTGACCTCATCATGGACTCATGTGGCAGAATGCAGATGAAACTGCCAGAGCCAATGCAGGCTGCCTTCGAGGAGGCAGAAGCCGCCGCCGCCCGTGGCGAGGTGCCCGTGGGCGCAGTAGTGGCGGATGGAAACGGGCGTGTCATTTCCAGGGCCGGAAACCGCACCCTCGAACTCAAGGATCCTACTGCTCACGCCGAAGTTCTGGCAATCCGCGAGGCAGCGAGGGTGTTGGGATCAGAGCGGCTTGCCGGTCATGATCTTTATGTTTCCCTTGAGCCCTGTGCCATGTGTGCGGGGGCCATTTCCCTCGCTCGCATCCGCAGGCTTTACTTTGCCGCCAGTGACGAAAAAATGGGGGCGGTCGAGCATGGCCCCCGTTTCTTTGCTCAGTCGACCTGCCATCATGCACCCGATGTCTATGGCGGCATTGGAGAGGTCCGGGCGCAAAAGCTCCTCAAGAGCTTTTTTCAGTCGCGCCGCTAGAGCAAGTCTTGAGTCCCACCCGCGCGCGATATGCTCTCAGACTTTCCTAGAGTTTGCTGGTGATACGCCGTTCCAGTTCATATTTGAGCTGGTCCTTGGCAGTTGCGGCTTGCTCCATCACCTCCTTGAACCGGAAAAAGTCCGTACCTGTGAATGACTCAATGGCTGGGCGGATGTAGATATCGGGTGGGTTCAGCGCGCGGCGCAGCGTCGCTACTTGATGAAACAGGATGAGCAAGGAGCCCACCGCAAGTTCCATGTTCGTGCGGTGCGAGCCGTTGGCCTCTCGCGGGCGGCCAGTGACGTCGATCGCCACCACGATATCGACGTCTTGCCGGACGTGATCAAAAGGAACTGGATTGGTGACGCCACCATCGACAAACGTATGGCCGTCATACTCGGGACCTAGAATGATGCCCGGGACTGCGATCGAGGCGGCTACGGCCTTGACCAGTGGCCCGGAGTCAATCACTCGCTCCTCCATGCTGTCAAAGTCGGTGGCGATGACCTTGAATGGGATGGGCAGATCCTCGATGTGCTGCGGTAATGAGTCGGGAAGCGCAAGGCTTGCCAGTGTTTCGCCCTGGATGTGCATCGAAGCGAGGCCTTTCATGGCCAGCAGGTCGAAGGGGCTTACACGCTTCTCGCGGAAGGCATAGCGCAGGGCGCCCATCCGATTGGACAGCAGCATTTCGGCGCGCTCGCGGATATCGCGTGCCGACATGCCGCCTGCATAGCCAGCGCCTACCAACGCCCCGATCGAGCACCCCGCTATGACCTTGGGCTTGAGGCCGAGCTCGTCAAACACCTCGAGGATCGGAATGTGGGCAAGACCGCGCGCACTGCCGCCACCAAGTGCCAGGCCGATTGTCGGGGTTGTCATGCGCCGGCTCTCCGTGCGAATTTCCAAGCCGTCTGAGCGAGTGGCCGGACCTGACCGGCCATCGCCTCTGCTGCGGTGCTGGCGGCAGTTCCAGCCCGTACCCGGCCCAATATGCCTTGGAAAATGGCTGCAAGCCTGAAGAAATTATATGCAAGGTAAATGTCCAGATCGGCAATCATTGTCCGCCCGGTGAGTTGGCAATAGCGTTGAATGTAGCTCTCGATGCTGGGAAGGCCCGGTTCGTGCGCATGATCAAGCAAGGAACCAACTCCAGCGCCTGACTCCGAAACTGGCATATGCCATTGCATGAGGTGGTAGGCGAAATCAGCAAGAGGATCTCCCACTGTGGAGAGTTCCCAGTCGAGGACTGCCAGTATGCGGGGCTCAGATTGGTGGATGATGCAGTTATCGAGACGAAAGTCTCCGTGTACAAGGCTGGCGCCAGAGTCTGCCGGGCAGGCGCCTGGCAACCAGCCTATAAGTTGGTCCATCTCGACAATCTGCTCTGTTTCCGAGGCACGATACTGATCGCTCCAGCGCTTGATCTGGCGCGCGATGTAGCCGTGCGGTTTGCCAAAGTCCGCCAATCCCAATTCTGCGATATCAAGTCCATGCAGTCTAGCAATTGTCGAGCCGATTTCATCAAAAAGTGCCGCGCGCGCGTTGCCGGAAAGCCCTGGCGCGTGAGGCTCCCAGAAGATGCGTCCTGACACATGCTCCATGATGAAGAATGGAGAGCCGATTATCGCCTCGTCCGTACAGAGATGAAGTGGCTTGGCGACAGGGAAGCCGGCGCCATGCAGAGCCAATGTCACGCGGTATTCGCGTTCGATCGCATGCGCTGACGCAAGCAGAGTGCCGAATGGCTTTCGCCTCAGCACATAGGTCGCCGCGGGGGTTTCGATACGATATGATGGATTGGACTGACCTCCCTTGAAGCGAAAAAGGCGTAAGGGGCCCGTGAAATCCTGGATATGCTTTGTGAGATAGGGCTCCAGTGTTGTGGCCGGAAGGTCTGAAGCCGTCATTCCGGAAAAAGTTGTCTGACGGTCAATCATAGCGATGGTCTGATCAGTCTCCGGTCCGGGTAAGGGCCCGCCAGCCGATGTCTCTGCGGCAGAAGCCTTCCGGCCAGTCGATGCGGTCGACCGCGGCATAGGCGCGGGCCTGCGCCTCCGCGATCGTCCTGCCGCGTGCCGTCACGCCGAGGACGCGACCACCATTGGCAACAATCCTTCCGTCTTGTAGGGCCGTTCCAGCATGGAAAATCTCAACACCTTCCGTTGCGGCTGCACCTTCAAGTCCGCGTATCTCTGATCCTCTCAGGATCTCGCCAGGGTAGCCCTGCGCACACATGACAACGCAGAGGGCCACATCGTCGAACCACCGCACCCCCACCTTGTCGAGTGTGCCGTCGCAGCAGGACAGCATCAGCGTCACGGGATCATCCTTTAGCCGCATCATCAGCACTTGGGCCTCAGGGTCGCCGAAGCGGCAGTTGTATTCAATGAGCTTCGGACCGTCGCGTGTCAGCATGAGACCGGCATAAAGCACGCCGACATAGGGGTGACCCATCTCTGCCATGGCTTTGATGGTGGGTTTCACGATCTGTTCGAGCGCGGCCTCGCACAGGGCTGGTGTCATGCAGGGAGCCGGAGAATAGGCCCCCATCCCGCCTGTGTTGGGGCCAGTGTCGCCATCGCCCACCCGCTTGTGATCCTGTGCTGTGGCGAGAGGCAGGGCATGCCGTCCGTCGGTGAGAACAAAAAAGCTTGCCTCTTCACCCTCAAGAAACTCCTCGATCACGCAGTCGGCCTCTCCAAACCGCCCCGAAAAAATTGCCTCAATGGCCGTGCGTGCCGTTGCCATGTCCGTGGCGACTGTCACCCCCTTGCCTGAGGCGAGGCCATCTGCCTTGACGACCACGGGAACGCCTCTTGCCTCAACATACGAAATGGCTGCCGACTTGTCCGTGAACCGGCCATAGGCGGCTGTCGGGATGCCGTACTGGGTGCACAAATCCTTGGTGAAACCCTTGGAGCCTTCAAGCTGGCTGGCAAACTTGCTCGGTCCGAAGCATTTGATCCCGGCTTTTGCAAGGCTGTCCGCCAGTCCTGCCACAAGCGGCGCCTCAGGTCCAATCACCACGAGCCCAATGTCCTTGGTATGGCAGAAAGCAACGACCGCCTTGTGATCGTCTGCGGCGAGCGCCACGTTATGCGCGATCTGATCCGTACCGGGGTTGCCTGGCGCCACGAACAGCGTGTTGCAAAGAGGGCTTGCCGCCATGGCCCAGGCCAGAGCGTGTTCGCGACCACCGGAGCCGATCAGCAGAATGTTCATGACATGTGCCTTGAGGCAAAATCTTGCATTCGTGAGCCTTCTCGCATTTGATGGACGAGAATCATAGAGCGGATTTTCGATGTCCACCATCTGGGAGCATGACCCCGAAACTGGCGAAATTCTGGAACCGGCTAGACCCAATGCCGCCGAGTTCTCGGTCTCCGAATTGGCGGGGGCACTCAAGCGCACGCTGGAGGATCGCTTTGGCCAGGTGCGTGTGCGCGGAGAGATTTCAGGCTTCAGGGGCGCCTCAGCATCCGGCCACTGCTATTTTGGCATCAAGGATGAGGGAGCCAAACTCGATGCGGTGATCTGGAGGGGAAACTTCACCAGATTGAGATCCCGCATTCAGGAGGGATTGGAGGTGATTGCCACTGGTAAGATCACCGCCTACCCGATGAAATCCAATTACCAGATCGTCATTGATAACCTTGAACCTGCCGGCGTCGGGGCACTGATGGCGCTTCTGGAGGAGCGGCGGAAGAAGCTGACAGCCGAAGGTTTGTTCAGTCCTGAACGCAAGCGGCCCATACCCTATCTGCCTAGGGTCGTTGGAGTCGTAACGTCGCCGACTGGCGCGGTGATCCGCGACATTCTTCATCGCCTCAATGAGCGCTTTCCGCGCCATGTGCTTGTTTGGCCGGTGCGAGTGCAGGGCGAGACTTGTGCTGCAGAGGTAGCGGCTGCCATCTCTGGTTTTAATGCCATGGAGCAGAAGCCCGACGTGATCATCGTCGCACGCGGAGGTGGATCGCTGGAGGACCTGTGGGGCTTTAACGAAGAGGTGGTAGTTCGAGCCGTTGTGGCAAGTGAAATCCCAGTGATTTCCGCCGTTGGCCACGAAACCGATACAACCCTCATCGATCACGCCGCCGATCTTCGGGCGCCTACGCCGACTGCGGCGGCCGAAAAGGCCGTTCCAGTACGTGCCGAGCTTCTCGCCGAGGCTGCCTCGCTCCACGCCCGCCTGCAGGGGGGCGCGCGCCGTGCCATGGCTGAGCGGCGTACGCGCCTTGTTTCGGCGGCTCGCGCCCTGCCGCGGCCGGATGAAATCCTGGCTCTGGTGCGTCAGCGCCTTGACGCAGCAGCCAGCCGGCTCGGTCAGGCGCTCAAGGCCAATACGCGCGAGCACGGAGCTCGTCTGGGTCGTATCTCGCCCCGTCTGGGCCTTGCACCTCTGCGTGTGCTGATTGCCAGTGAGCGACGGTCGCTTGAACTCTCCGGCCAACGGGCAGCACGAGCGATTGCCGGTCTGTTGACGCTTCGGCACCAGCGCCTCGCTGCAGTTGCTAAGCTGGCGGACTCATTGTCCTACCGATCGGTATTGCGGCGCGGCTTTGCGCTGGTGCGTGATGGAACTGGCCAGCCGGTGTATGCTGCGGCGGGCGTTCAGCATGGTCAGGCTCTGCGCCTGGA
>NZ_JBIIDX010000005.1:0-43508 GCF_044238155.1 Aestuariivirga sp.
CAATCGCCTTCTCATACTCACCCTGATAGGCTGCGATGTAGGCCAGGTTCAGCTTGGCAAGTTTCAGGTCCGGGTCGGACCGTGATGACTTCAGAAACCAGCGCTCGGACTCAGCCACGTCATTCTTGAGCAGGTGAATGAGGCCATACAGATTCTCGAACAAGGCACGCTCGGCATCATATTCCTTGGCTGATGCAACACTCAGCCACTTGTTGACCAGCCCTTCGGCCTTCGTCGGGAAAACTTCCTCCTGTTCAGCATCATCGAAAGCGTGCAGAGCCGTCAGATATGGGCTTATCTCATTCATTGCCCGCTCGGCCACTTCCGACAGCACTTCGTCAAATGGCTTTTCGTCGTTTAGCGTCAGCGAGAACTCAAAATCCTTGCCACGTTCATTCTGGCCCGCCACGATCATGCGCGGCACCTCGACATCATTCAGCTTGTCGACAACAATGTTCGCGAGGAGGACCGGACTATCAAGCCCTGCTGCTGTCTTGATCGACTCGAGGGCGTCCGTTATCCCCGCCACCTCTGCCAGAGAACCGGAGACTGTCGGGCTGTTGCTGGAGACGATGTCGCGAGACATCACGAGCGACTTGGTACTGGTAATGGCGTCCAGCTTTCCGAGCAGTATTGCTTCAACCACCTCCGAACTGAAGCCCCTATCCTCATAGGTCGGCGCAACATTTGCCCGAAGAAACAGTGTGGACGAATTCATGTAGGCGTCAGCGCCGACGAGACCGGCCGCACCGAGCATCACATAGACGATAGTTACAGGATCAAACATTTTACCCCACCTGCCAGGCTTCTGTTAGAGCAATCGTTTTCTACTGATACGATCCTTAGCTTATCTTCATGGCTGCAATCGATACAATGCTCTTCTGTAGGTTAACGTGCAAAGCCGTCCAGCTGCCGGACTGCCAGTCTATATGACGGGCCAAGCCATAGACGAGACTAACAAATCCGGAAAAGTCCACAGGGGCAGAAGAGGTGTTCCGGTGCTTGGAGGCCGGACATCTCGCGCTTGCCATACCAGACTTCGCCTTCGTGCCCCAAGCCCGTACACGGAACCTCATGCGAGAGCCAGACGCGACCCTTGCAAGGTGAGCCGATGGATGGGCGCCGGCACACCTCGACAGTGAAAAGAGGATTCATAGTCGGCTCCAAGATGCCGCGCGCTGGCACGTCACAGCCCGGCTAGCCCGTCGAAGGGCACTCGCACGAACGATCAGGGCAAGGCTGAGCGCGCTGCCCAGTTCAGCCTAGGGCAACCGGTTCTGCTGGTGGAGCGCAATAGCCGTGTTGAGGTCTTACAAGAAGCGGTGCGGCAGCTTGCCGTTCTTCGTGGAAGCGTCCGTCAGCCCTTCAGGAAGCGTTCCTGAAGTAGGCGATGGTGCGGCTCAGGCCTTCAGCGAGATCTATGGCAGGCTCCCATCCGAACGTGCTGCGGGCGAGCGAGATGTCGGGACGGCGCTGGCGCGGATCATCTTCGGGCAATGGCAGATGCCGGATGCGGACACGCGCACCGGTCAGTTTCAGCACCTGTTCAGCCAGGGACAGGACGGTGAATTCATCCGGGTTGCCAAGGTTGACGGGACCAGTGACCTGTGAAGATGAGTCCATCAGGCGAAGGATGCCCTCCACCAGATCATCGCTGTAACAGAAGGAACGGGTCTGGGTGCCGTCACCGTAGATCGTCAGGTCATCGCCACGCAAGGCCTGCGTGATGAAGTTGGAGACGACGCGGCCATCCATCCGATGCATGCGCGGGCCGTAGGTGTTGAAGATGCGCGCCACCTTGATGTCAACGCCGTGCTGGCGGTGATAGTCGAAGAACAGTGTTTCAGCGCAGCGCTTGCCTTCATCATAACAGGCTCGAACACCGACCGGATTGACGTGACCCCAGTAATCCTCGCGCTGGGGGTGGACCTCCGGATCGCCGTAGACCTCACTGGTCGATGCCTGAAATATCCGGCAGCGAAGGCGCCGTGCGAGGCCCAGCATGTTGAGCGCGCCGAGAACCGATGTCTTGGTGGTGAGAACGGGATTATGCTGATAATGCACCGGCGAGGCTGGGCAGGCGAGGTTGAAGATCTCATCAACCTCGAGCTTGAGTGGATTGCAGACATCGTGCCGCAGAAACTCGAAGCGCGGATTTGCGTGCAGATGCTCGATATTGCGCTTTGCCCCGGTGTAGAGATTGTCGGCACAGATCACCTCATGGCCTTGTGCGATCAATCGGTCGATCAGATGCGAGCCAAGGAAACCAGCTCCTCCCGTGACGAGGATCCGCTTGCGGCTTTGATGGAGACGCGGCATGGATGGTCACACCGTTCCAGAACGGAATGGCAGGACCGCGGCAGCGGGACGATCGGGGGCTTGCACCACAGGTCGGCCCACTGAATGGTAGGTGAGGCCCGCATTCAGCGCATCTTCCGGCAGGAACAGGTTTCGGAAATCGACCAAAACCGGCTGGCGCATCACCCGGGCCAGCCGTGCGAGATCGAGACCGCGGAACAGGTTCCACTCGGTCAGGACGACCACGGCATCCGCGCCCGTTGCTGCGGCATAGGCGTCTTCACACCACTCCACGTCCTCGAAGAGCTGCCGGCCATTGTCCATCGCAACGGGGTCAAATACGGCGAGACGGGCGCCTCTGGCCTGCAGATCGGGGATCAGCGTCAAGGCCGATGATTCGCGGATGTCGTCCGTATCCGCCTTGAACGCGATGCCGAGAACAGTGATCCTGCGGCCGCCCAGCGTTCCGCCCACCGCGGCCGCCACGCGCTCCACCAGCTGGCGCTTGCGCGTGTCATTGGATGCAATCACGCTCTCGACGATGGTGAAGGGCTGACCGACCTCGCGCGCCGCATGAGCCATGGCGCGCGTATCCTTGGGAAAGCAGGAACCACCAAAGCCGGGGCCGGGAGCGAGAAAAGCAGGGCCTATCCGCTTGTCGAGACCCATGCCGCGGGTGACATCACCCACGTCAGCGCCTGCCCGCTCGCAAAAATCGGCAAGCTGATTGACGAAGGCTATACGCGTGGCGAGGAAGGTATTTGCCGCATACTTGATCACCTCTGCTGCTTCACACGTGGTCACCAGCAGGGGAATGTTGCGAGCCGTGAGCGGTCGATAGAGCTGACGGAGAACATTTTCAGCCCGCATCGAGGCAACCCCCACGACGACACGGTCGGGCTGGGTAAAATCCTCGACCGCAGAGCCTTCGCGCATGAACTCCGGATTGGAGGCAACCTCGAAGTCACCAACCGGCCTGGCCTCGGCCATAGTGGCTCGCAGCCGGGCGGCTGTTCCCGGCGGAACGGTTGACTTGGTGACGACCACGGTGAAGCCACGAAGCGCGCGGGCGACCTCGCCGGCTGCGGAGAATAGCTGCGCAAGATCAGCAGCATCCCCAGTCGCGCGGGTGGGCGTTCCCACTGCGAGCAACACCACTTCCGCCGCAGCCACAGCTTGCGCGAGATCATCCGTGAAGCACAGCCGTCCCGCCTGCCGGTTGGCCGTGACGAGGGGCTCAAGGCCAAGTTCGTAAATGGGGATGCGTCCCTGCTCGAGCAGCGACAGCTTGCGTGGATCGCGGTCAACGCAGACCACCTCGTGGCCGAAATCGGCGAAGCAGGCCGCCGAGACCAACCCAACATATCCGGCTCCGATAACTGCGATTTTCATCTTTTGGTCCCCGCTGCCACCAACGGCATGCACCGCGTGTTTAGCCCCTTACCCGATGGAATGAAATGCGTCTGCTGACGATCCGTCATTTGACGTGCGGGCCTTGCCTGGATGTTGCCGGCTCTCGCCGCTACCGGCCAGACTCATAAATCCAAATCATTTCAGATGATTATACTGCCATGTCCGGAGGTCGTCGGCAAATGCCGCCGTGGCGGCGGTCGAGGCAAGACCCGAGAGAGGGCACAAGCACATGCAGGCCGCGACGGGAACGGACAGGATGCCGAAGCGATTTCGGGCGGGCGCAAGAATTTTGCCGCGATGCGCGTCAAAAAGCACCTTCAAATAGCCCCGCCCGTGCTTTAGAAGGCCCCTCGAGAGCCTTGCAGACGTGCTGAACCGCCACCTGGTAAGCGTCGTAAAAGGCCTGCATTAACAATCAGGTTTGGAGATAGAGACTGATGGACAAGAAGGTCACAGCACCGGCCGGCCAGTGCCCGTTTCACGGGGCGCCAAAACATGCATCATTTTCCGGGCGGTCGAACAGCGATTGGTGGCCGAACCAGCTCAATCTGAAAATTCTGCACCAGCACTCGGCGCTGTCGAGCCCCATGGCCCCCACCTTCAACTATGCGTCGGAGTTCAAGAAGCTCGATTACGCTGCATTGAAGAAGGACCTGCACGCGCTGATGACTGATTCGCAGGAATGGTGGCCGGCTGACTGGGGCCATTATGGCCCGTTCTTCATCCGCATGGCCTGGCACAGCGCGGGGACCTACCGCACCGGCGATGGCCGCGGCGGCGCCGGCAACGGCACCCAGCGTTTTGCCCCGCTCAACAGCTGGCCGGACAATACCAACCTCGACAAGGCCCGCCGCCTGCTGTGGCCCATCAAGCAGAAATATGGAAACGGGATCTCCTGGGCCGACCTGATGATTCTGACCGGCAACGTTGCGCTTGAGTCGATGGGCTTCAAGACGTTTGGCTTCGGCGGCGGGCGAGCCGATGTCTGGGAACCCGAGGAAGACATCTACTGGGGCGCCGAGGACAGCTGGCTCGGCGACAAGCGTTACACTGGCGACCGCGAACTCGAAAACCCGCTGGCCGCGGTCCAGATGGGCCTCATCTATGTAAATCCGGAAGGGCCCAACGGCAAGCCGGACCCCGTGGCCTCCGCACGCGACATCCGTGAAACCTTTGCACGCATGGCGATGAACGACGAAGAGACCGTGGCCCTCATCGCGGGCGGCCATACCTTTGGCAAGACCCACGGCGCCGGACCAGCCAGCAATGTCGGACCAGAGCCCGAGGCCGCTCCCCTTGAAGCGATGGGGCTGGGCTGGGTCTCCGGCTTCAAGAGCGGCAAAGGGGGTGATGCCATCACCAGCGGACTTGAAGGCATCTGGACCACGACGCCGACCAAGTGGAGCAACAACTATTTCGAAAACCTGCTCAACTACGAATGGGAACTGACCAAGAGCCCGGCTGGCGCCTGGCAGTGGGCACCCAAGAATGCCGAGGCGAAAGGAACGGTGCCTGACGCGCATGATCCCTCAAAGCGCCATGCGCCGGTTATGCTGACCACCGACCTCGCCCTGCGCGCCGACCCTGCCTATGAGAAGATTTCGCGCCGCTTCCTGGCAGAGCCGAAGGCCTTCGCCGACGCGTTTGCGCGGGCGTGGTTCAAGCTCACGCACCGTGACATGGGCCCAAAGCCACGCTACCTCGGCCCCGAGGTGCCGGCCGAGGACCTGATCTGGCAGGACCCGATCCCCGCACGCAACTTCGACATCATCAACGCAGATGACGTGAAGGCGCTGAAAGCGAAGATCCTCGCCTCCGGCCTCACGCTCGCGCAGCTCGTGGCCACGGCCTGGGCATCAGCCTCAACCTTCCGCGGCTCCGACAAGCGCGGCGGCGCGAATGGTGCTCGCATCCGGCTCAGCCCGCAAAAGGACTGGGACGTCAACCAGCCTGCACAGCTTGCCGGAGTTCTTGCCAAGCTCGAAGCCATCCAGAAGGAGTTCAACGCCGCACAGACCGGCAAGAAGCGTGTCTCGCTGGCCGACCTGATCGTTTTGGGTGGCGGTGCAGCGGTGGAAGCCGCGGCGAAGAAGGCCGGGCACTCGGCCGAGGTGCCGTTCACGCCGGGCCGAACCGATGCCAGCCAGGCGCAGACCGATGTCGAATCCTTCGCCGTTCTCGAACCAACGGCAGACGGTTTCCGCAATTACCTGAAGACGAAGTACTCCCTTTCCGCGGAGGAACTTCTCGTCGATCGGGCTCAACTCCTGACGCTCACCGCACCGGAGATGACAGCTCTGATTGGTGGGCTGCGCGTGCTGAACGCCAATCACGGCCAGGCACAACATGGCGTTCTGACCAAGCGTCCGGAGACACTGAGCAACGACTTCTTCGTCAATTTGCTCAGCATGGACACGGCGTGGACCGCAACATCACCTGCCGAGGACGTGTTTGAAGGCCGTGACCGCAAGACCGGCGCTGCCAAATGGACAGCGACGCGCGTTGACCTGGTTTTTGGATCCAACTCACAGCTGCGCGCCCTTGCCGAGGTCTATGCCCAGGGCGACGGCGAAACGGCGTTCGTGCAGGATTTCGTCAAGGCCTGGACCAAGGTGATGAACCTCGACCGGTTCGACCTGGCCTGATGAGCAGCAGACACGAATGACAATGAGAGGGCGGCGATTGCCGCCCTTTTTCATGCCGGACAGCGCTTGCCGCTCCGGCGTCCTCGTTGACCTTGCCATGCTGCACGCTGGGAACAGAAGGAAAGATCAGGGCATGAAGCGCTAGAACGACACGGTGAGAAGCGAAAAATCGTCCGGCAGTGGACCTGGGCCATTGATGGCACGCACCCAGTCAAGCACCTCGGCCGGGCTGCTGCTTTCACTCAGGCGAGAGACAAAGGTTTCAAAGGCCAGCATCTCGCCGGGCGCTGTTTCAACTTCAAAGGTGCCATCGCTGACCAGATGAAGACGGTCATTCATCCCGATCTCGGCATGAGCAGTGCGATACATCATGTCAGGCATCATGCCGATGGCAATGCCGGGAGTGGAGAGAGTAAGCACACGACCATCTGCCTTGCGCAGGACAGACGGCGGATGGCCGGCGCTGGCGTAACGAAGCGACCCCGTACTGCGCTGGTACACGCCATACCAGATGGTAAAATACATGTTGTGCTGCTTTTCCATCGGGAACGCCTCATTGAGGGCTGACAGCACCTGGCCCGGCTCGCGAAAGTCGGTATTGGGCAGCGCTCCGGAGCGGAGCACGTTGATTGCCGTCACCGAAAGCAGTGCGGCGCCGACACCATGGCCACAGACATCGAGCAGATAGAGCGCGATGTGATCAGCGTCGATGTCGTGATATCCGAAGCTGTCACCGCCCAGTTCGGTTGAGGGCTCAAGCAGCCATTCGGTGTGTGGCGCCGCTTGCCGCGGCGTCGGCAATATCGAGAATATGTAGTTGGCCGCCTCCGTCAGTTCTTCAGACAGGCGCTTCTGCGTTCGCTGCAATTCCAAATTGGCTTCGGCGAGTTGGTCTTCCACCGCCTCGCCGTGCTCGATCGTTGCCTGGTAAAGCAGGTTCAGGTCTTCGAACTCGGCCCGGACGCGCTCAAGCTCAGCCTCGGAAGCTGCCAGCCGTTGCTCTAGGTCTGTCATGCTGGCAACCGGTGCGAGTTACTTGGCAAGTGCAGCGACGGCCGCTTCAACACTGGCATGAAGACCAAAGATGTTGTCGAAGCCGCTGACGGCAAGGACCTCCTTCACGTTGGTACGGGCGCACGCAATGGTGAGCCCGCCTCCAGCAGCCTTGGCCCTCTTGGCTGTCGTCAGGATGCCACGCAGGCCCGCCGACGAGATGTAATCAAGATCGGAGGCATCGATGACAACCAGCTTCGGGCCAGAATCGACCAGCGCAGCCGCCTCGTCTTCGAAGGCCTTTGCATTGCTGCTGTCGATCCGGCGCGACGGCTTGAGGATGAGGGCATTGCCCAGTTTGTCGTGCGAAAGGTTTGCCACTTGTTCAAGTCTCCCAGATAGCGCGGACTAAGCCGCCTTCAGTGTCATTTCCATGGTTACACGGTTGAAACCATCTACGCGCTCGTAGTCAAGTCGGTCGAGAACATTTTTCACGATCGTCAGGCCCAACCCACCAATCGCCCGGTCTTCAATGCTGCCGGAGGCCACGTTTGCTTTCGCACTCACGGGATCGAATGGCGGGCCATTGTCAGCAAGTTCCGCCCTCAGCATGCCATCCGAATGTTCAATCATCAGCCTGATGACGCCGTCCTGACGATCAGCAAGGCCGTATGAGACGATATTGGTGATGAGCTCGTCCAGCACCAGCCCGAAGCGAAGCGCCTGGCCGGGCGGGATTCCCTGCTCCGCGCCAAACTCCTCCAGACTGTCAATCACCCGCGCCACCTCCTGCACGTCATTTGCCAGCGACATGTCGAGTCGGCCAGTCACGGAAACTCCCCTCAAGATCGCGTCTTCAGCCTTCCTTTCAAGGAAAGCACAAACTCTCCCGTCCGCGCAACCATGGATAAGCAACGCTCCGGCATAAATCACCTTGGCGCCTGCGCAGAAGACTGGATAATGCTCCGCCAAGTCGCTAGAGTGACGTTGCTTAATTTGATTGGGGCTAAACCATGCTGACAGTTCCGGAAGAGTTCCTCCTGCTCACACTGAAGGACGAGGACGGCGGCTTTGTCGACATTCCACTTGAATACCAGCGTGCCGGTTTTGTGGGCGCGGCAATCATGGAACTTGCATTGGCAGGGCGGCTGGACAGTGACCTCGATCGCGTTTGGGTTGTAAATAAGACTCCCACTGGCGATGCATCGCTCGACCCTGTACTGGCCAAGCTGAGCGACACGGGTTTCGACAGCAATGCAGAAAACCTCATCAATCAGTTGATCGAGCTTGGAGACACGGTGCGCAGCCAGGCCCTGGCTCGCCTGTGCGCAAAGAAGATCCTTGTCGAGACCGAAGGCCGGCTGCTTTGGTTCCTGAAGACACGCCGCTATCCCGCGATCGACGGCAAGGAAATACGCGAGGTGAAGCTCAGGCTGCTTGAGGTTCTGCTGCGCGACGGGCTGCCCGACCCGCGTGACGTCTGCCTGATGTCGCTCGCCGAGACCTGCGGCATCATCCGCCAGATCGTGCCGCAGTCAGAGCTCAAGCAGGCGCGCGAACGCATCGCGAAATTCTCGAAGATGGAACTCATCGGCCAGAACGTGAACCGCTACATCGAGCTGTTCGAGCGCGCCATGGCCATGGCAACGCCTGCCCACATGTAAGCCGAAGGGGCGACGCGCAGACCGCGCGCCCCTATCGTTCCACGACGTTAAGATCTGCCTCCATGTCGCGCTTGCGCTCCATGGTCAGAAAGTCGAAGGTCATCGGCAGCCCGAGCTCAATGCCAGGCGCATGTTGCACGGCAACGGAGATATCGCGGGGCGCCGCAGACAACAGGTGGCCTCCCCGCAACCGATCAGCCGTGATGAAATGCAGATGGAGCCCGGCAAGATGCACCCCGCTGAGAAAGCCAGGTGTGTAAAAGCCGACAATCGTTCCCTGGACATCCGAGAACTCGAACACCGTCTGCAACTTGGCGATCTCGGCCAGGGGCAGATAGTTGCTCTGCTTTGGAACAGAGCGTGCACGGACGCGGTCGAAGCTGCCATCGATCCGGAAGGCGTACATCAGGTTTGTTGATGGCAGCAGATCCAGCAGCGCATGCTCGAAACGATCCTCGGGCAGCGGCGAGTCGAGGCGATCGACGGTGTCTCCGGTAAACTCAACCGCAAGCGCGAAAGGCGTGTTGACGGTATCAGGAATGATTTCTGCCTCTCCCTGGGGCCTTAGGCAGTAGACCCGGCCGTCAAGCAGCACGAGTTCACCGTCGAGGTCGTTGAACGTGCCAATGCCCAGGTTGCCCTTGTTACGCAACTGGCCGATGGTCGTGTCCGCACGGTAAATGCCCTCAACCAGGGCTGCCAGCGGCGCCGTGATGAAAACCGGCGGTCTTGTTTTGTTTTGCATGTCGCGCCGCATTGAACACCTGCCGAAGAAAATTGGGGTTACTTTGATGACAAACTCATGTCAGCACAGGAAAAGTGCAAGCGAAATCTGCTTGTTTGACCGGAGGATGATCGCTAAACATTCCACCAAGTTTGTACCTTGCTTCTAACAATCGCAAGCAGGTGCCTGTTGAGCGGGAAATCTTGGAAACAGAGCAATGAGCGATACGAAACCTCTACTTGAAGTAAGCATGGGCATTGACCAGTTTGCGTCAGAGTGGCTGCACTGCGACCGTATTTCCTCATACGTCGCACGTATGGTGAGCCATAACCGGCCCGACCCGCTGCTGCACGCCAACTTGCTCAGCTCGGCCCTCAACGAACTGCTTGAGATTGCCTTCGCCCATCATGGGCCGCATGGCGAGTTTTCCTGTCGCGTATCCCGGTCTGGCGGCGCCGACGTCATCGAACTGAACCTGCCATGCGATGATGCGGCCCTTGGCTTCTACAAGGGGGCGGCAGAACAGCTGAAACGACCCGATCTTACCCAGATCTATCATAAGGCGCTGTTTTCGCCCGGTCCCGGCGATCCACATCTGGGTCTGCTGGAAATAGCCGTTGATTACAAAGCAACGATCAGCATCGAACCGCGTGGGTCAAACCGCGTGACGGTGGCAGCTGCGATGCAGCTTGAGGGAGCAGCCGCGTGACAGGAAGCGAAACATATTCCGCCACCTTCAACGAAAACAACCAGGAGTTTGTCATTGCCGGCAAACTGCGGCCACGCTCTGCCTCCGAAATAAAGCCTCTCGAGTCCGCATTGCTGCAGGCGCTGTCAAATGTTCGCGGTACCTTGTACCTCAACGTCAAGCGGCTGGGCCGGATCAACAACGTTGCGTTCCGCATGATCGCCGGACTGGTTACACAGATGGTAAACAAGCGGGCGGACCTGCGGATTGAGGTTGTAACCTCCAGCGTCCTGGGCTGGTCGACACGCAAGTTCCTGCCGCTGGCTGAGCGGCTGCCGAATGTGACCGTGGTTGAATATGACAAGGAATTCTATCCTGGTCAGTCCTTCCTCGAAGAGGGCGGGTTCATTCCCATTCTGCGAAACCAGACACGCATGACCTGGCGGCATGAGCGGCTGCTTCTGCCGCGTCACGGCCTGACGCCTGGTTCAAGCATTGCCGATATCTGCTGCGGCATTGGCGATTTTGCCGTGCTGGCACACAAGGAGTTCAAGCCCTCGCGCCTGCTGGCGCTCGACCATTCGCGCTCGAGCCTCGACTACGCCCGCAAGGTTGCCGCTGACTTCGGGATCACCGACATTGAATACGTCTACGGCGACGCCGCCGAGATCATGATCGATGACAACAGTTTTGACTTTGTCACCTGCCGCCACTCGCTGCAAGTATTCGACCGGCCAGAACTGATCCTGCGCGAGCTATATCGCATCTGCAAGCCAGGCGGCAGGGTCTACATCACCAACGAAAAGAATTCGCACTGCCTTGGCGAACCACGCGGCGAGACCATCCAGTGGACCTACACGGAAGTGGCAAAACTCTGGGCTCACTTCAACATGGACATCGAGTTTGGCCCGAAGAGCGGGCGCCACCTGATCGATGCTGGCTTTGATGACATCCGCATGGACACCTTCATGGTGACCAACCGCGACGGGAACCCGCAGGACTTTGCCGACATGATTCAGGCCTGGGAAAATGTCTATGCCGGAGAGATGGCGCGCGACCGTGGCGACTCACCCGAGTTCATCGCCCGCTTCCGGCAGGGTTTCCAGGACCACATCTATGCTGCACTTCATCCAAAGGGATATGCGGGCTGGCCAATCTGGGCTGCATCGGGGCGTAAACCAACATGACGGTCAATATCGAAAACAATGAGGTCAAAGGCGGCGTCCTGACGAGTTTCCGCACCAAGTTCATTGCGCTGATCGGTACTGCTGTGCTGCTGTCGCTGCTCCTCAGCGGCGGTGTGGCGCTGTGGAACGTGCACCAACTCTCACGAGACGCATCGAGGGAAATCGAGCAGGGCCTCTCCGAAGCGACCGAACAGTATCTAACCCGCTACATCGACATGACCGCACAACGTGCCACGCTGATGTTTGCTCGCACCTTTGACCAGGTGACAGCGCTCGCGCAGTTGAGCCAGAGCCTGATCGATGATCCACAACTGGGCAAGGATCTTGGCAGTTTTCTCGACCGCCATCCGGCATTCCAGGACAAGATGAACTACAACGCTGCCGCGCGCTGGTCACAGAACCAGCCGGGCGAGCCATCTGTGATCAGCGTCTGGAGCTATCTCCTCGATGCTGCGGGTAACATGCGGCCAGACGTGGCCGATGCCGTTCGTGGAACCAGTTTCTTCGATCTGGTTGTGCCCTCACTCATGGGAACCGGCCAGAGCAAGCTTCAGATGTATTACGTCGGCCCCAAGTCGCGGCCGATCATGCGCACCATGCCTTATTCGGACCAGGCGCAGACCTTCGACAAGCTATACCCCGGCAACAACGACCAGAACTTCTGGGACTTCTTCTTTCCTGGTGTCTATGAAGCCTGGCAGCGCTGGCTGAAGGACCCTGGCTCCCGCCCCGCCCCGACCGACATCACGATTGTCGCACCCTACATCGACGCCATCACGGGCAAGCTGATCGTGAGCTATTTCCACCCGCTCTACACCAAACAGCGCGACGACGTCGAAGGCATGGTGGCAGTCGATATCACGCTCGAGCAACTGACGGAACTCGTGCAGGGCGTGAAGATCGCCGATACCGGCTTTGCATTTCTCGCACAGCAGGATGGAAACGTGCTGACGGTGAATACGGCAGGCGAGGCCCTGCTCGGAATCGAGCAGGAAAATGCCACCGGCTCGGGTGTCACTGGAATCAATCGCATTTTGTCGAAGAGCCGTTTTGCAGATGTCGCTGCACTGAAGATGCCAGCCGCCGATCAAACACTGATTTCCCATGTCACGGTTGAACGGGACGGAAAACCGGAGGGTCTGCTTATTGCCCTGCATCCGCTTCAGCAGATGAACCTGTGGCAGCCCAACGCCGGCATCGTGCCAGAGCGCCTGATGCTGGGCTTCGTGGTTCCAGATCGCGAGATCTATGCCTCCCTGTATGCCGCGCAAAAGCAGATCGATGCCGCCACGACGAGAATCGTCGAAGGTATCCTGATCTCCGTGATCGCCTTCCTGATTGCGGTGCTGGCCGTTTCCATCATGGTGTCACGCCGCTTTACAGCCGGTCTGGTCGCTCTTGCCGACGCCGCAACGCGGCTCACCCGTGCCGACTATAATGTCCAGGTTCCCGTGAGAGGCCGGGACGAGGTTGCCCGTGTGACAGCAGCCTTCAATTCGATGGCCCGCGATATACGCAACCACACCGAGACCCTTGAGCAGCGCGTTGCCGACCGAACCCGCGAACTTGCCTCCGCCACCGAGGAAATCCAGCAGCTCTACGAGAAGCTGCGCGATGAAAACCTGCGCATGGGAGCGGAACTGGACGTAGCCCGGCGGCTGCAGATGATGGTTCTGCCGAACATCAGCGAGCTGAGCGGTATCCCCGAACTCGAGATGGCGAGCTATGTTGAGCCGGCAGACGAGGTTGGAGGAGATTACTACGATGTGCTCTACGCGCCGGGTGGAGCAAAGATCGGCATTGGCGACGTCACCGGCCACGGCATTGAAAGTGGCGTGCTGATGATCATGGTACAGTCGGTGGGTCGCGCGCTTTATGAGCGTGGCATCGAAGACCCGTGTGCCTTCCTTGAGGTGCTCAACACGGCAATCTACAAGAACATCGAGCGCACCAAGACTGGCAAGCACCTGTCACTGGCATTCGTGGATTACAGCTCGGAACAGCTGACGATTTCGGGTCAGCACGAGGAAGCGATCATCATCCGCAACGATGGGTCAGCCCAGCGAATCGACACCATCGATCTCGGCTTCCCAATCGGCCTTGAGGAAAACATCCACGGACTGCTTTCCTCCGTGACTGTTCCGTTCCAGTCAGGCGACATGCTGATCCTCTATACCGATGGCATCACCGAGGCTGAAAGCGAGGATGGTGTGCTGTTTGGTATCGAGAGGCTGGTGGAGTCTGCCTGCCGTGTCCACCGTCAAACTGCTGTCGAAGCGAAGACGGCCATCATTGCCGACGTAAGAGCCCATATCGGAAAACAGAAAGTCCATGACGACATCACGCTCGTCGTGGTCAAGCACAGGTGATCGATGAGCTTGGAGTTTGGAGAGACTACGCATAGCAACGGCGCTGCGGCCTTCACCATCGGCATCGTTCTGGCCGAGGGCCCTCTCGCTGTAAGCTGGCAGCACGCGAGCGCAACTTGCGAATTCCTTGGTGACATGGTTGCACTGCACCACGCCAAGGCTGGATCGGACTATAACGAAACGCGGCACGCGATTGTCTATCTCGTCAATGAGTTGTTGGAAAACGCCATAAAATTCCGCAGCCCAGGCGACATCGAAGTGCGCTGCTCCCTCGAAGGCGGCAATCTCGAAGTAAGCGTGCGCAATGTTGCGGCATCCGGCACGGCGGAGAAATTCCAGGCGCTTCTTGCGGAACTCACCACGCGCGATCCGGGCGAACTGCTCATTGAGCGCATTGAGGCCAACGCTGCTGATGAGACATCATCGGGGTCCGGGCTGGGCCTGTTGACCCTGATGAACGACTATGGTGCGCGTCTGGGCTGGTCGTTCAGCGAGCAGCCCGGTGGCCACACAGTTCTGCTCAGCACATACGCCTCACTCACACTCAACTGATCATCAAGGGTTCATCGAAATGGAAATCAAGACTGCCGAGTACACGATCTGGACGGAAGGTTCCACCATCCACTACGAAGGTACCTTGCGCCTGTCGGGAACCGATGCCTACCAGCCGATCCTCGACCTCATGCAGCAAGTGCTGACTGAAAAGCCGCAGAACGTCGTGCTGGACCTCACGCAGCTGGAATTCCTGAACAGCTCCGGCATCAATCTTCTGGCAAAGTTCACGATCGAACTTCGAAAGCAGCCGGATGTTGCCATGAAGGTTCTGGGTTCGACGAAGATTCCCTGGCAGTCAAAATCGCTGCCCAATCTTCAGAAGCTGCACAAGGGTGTTGAACTCATCATTGTCTGAGAACTGCTGACGCGGGGGCGCCCGACGCGCAAGGCTGCAGCGCCGTTTCAGCAGCAATCCGACCGGCACGGTCGGGGTCACTTCGCGGCGGATGGATCTTCCCGGCAGCAGGTAGCCTTCGTCAGAATACTCGGTGAGCGCCTCGGTCAGGCTCAGCCTCGCCTGCAGCGAGGCGCTGGTAGTATGACTGGAGTGTTTCTTCGCCGGTCGACGGGATGGCATCAGCCTCATAGCGGCCTGCCTCCTCATTCCACGCCAGCATCGACTCGGTTGCATAGTAACGCCCGATGCGGGCCAGTTCGGCCTTTTCGTGCAAACGTGACGAGAACAGGCCCCCAAGGCTCAGTGCGCCGACGATCAGGTCAAGCAGCACCACGGGCACATGCCTGACTCTGGGCGCAAGACCAAGTGCGGCGAACAGAAACTCGGCCTGTTGCAACGGCGTTATGGCAGGCCCGGGTCCGCCAATGGACAAGACCCTGTTGTGCAGGGACACATCACTGATACAGCGGGCCATGAACCTTGCAGTATCGCGATCGCTGATCGGCTTCGTTGCCGTCAACCGTCCGTCACCAAACACCAGGAAGGGCTTTCCCTGCCGCACGCGGGCAAACTGCCCGGAGAGCGATTTGAAAAAGGCCGTTGGGCGAATGATCGAATAGACAAGTCCTGACTTGATCAGCTGCTTCTCGAATTCAAGCTTGGCATGCTGGAAAGCAAGGCGGGGCTTCTGGACACAGATCGCCGATAACAAGACAAACTGGCTGATGCCGGCCTCTTGCGCAGCCGCCAGCGCATCGAGATGAGCCTGGTGATCGAGAGCCCAGGCATCTCTCGCGGCGCCGGTACGAGACGCAAGGCAGGAGACCATGACGTCAAAACGCTCACCGCGAAGCCCGTCACGGCGGAGAGAGACCGGATCCGTCACCTGACCTACGCGAAACTCTGGCTGGCGTTCCTGCGGCTCCCATCGCAGATGCAGGTCTGAACCAGGCCTGACCAGGCACACCACCTCATGGCCTGTCTCCAGCAGCGCAGCGACCGTTGCCTTGCCGATCGTGCCGGTGGCACCCAGCACGAAGACCCGTCGCGGTAGAGGTGCGCCTGTCCGGATGTGTCCAGCCATTCTGCTCCCCCTCACCGATCACTGGCGACCGGCGCCAGCGCCCCCGGAAGGTCAGGCGGCTTGCAAGGCTGCCGTCATCCGCTGCGCGTCAGCCTGCATCAGACGGTACAATGAGCGCAGATGGAGGTTGATCGCATCAAGCTCGTCGGAACCCAGTGAACCATCGTTGCTTTCATCATGGTTGTCGTAGCAGGAAGCCAGAATCGCGGCCAGGGATGTCTCGGCATGTTCAACCACCACCTGCCAAGGCTGTGGGTTGGCCTCAATCCCCTGCAGGAAGCCCTCGGCCCAGTCGGCAACCTTGAAGCGCCCATTTCCAGCCGAGGGCAGGACAGCAGCCGAGACAAGCCGGTAAGAGCCAATATTGCTGCGGATCTGCTCCTCGCAGGCCAGAAGATCGCTCATCACATTCCATGCCTCTTCATTGGAGAGGAATTGCGGATCTGCCCCTGACCAGACCCAGTCTGTCCAATTCGAGCCTGGCAGCGGCCCCGCCATGGCAAGGGCCGTAAGGAAGCCGTGAATATCTGCCGAAGCCATGGTCCAGCGTGGCGCGCGACCAGATGCAGCGTAGGCCTTGAAGAACTCAAGCTGCCGGGAGGATTCGTCAGACATCGCAGGGTTCCGTTCCATCGTTTAGATAAGGAACGATTGCGCGAGATGGTTAAGATTGCATTACCACGCCCAAAGAACGGTTTCATGCAGGGCTCAGCCGGAGATGCGCAGGGCGCTTCAGGTGGCGTCAGAAGTCACGGACCGCTCCGGCGGCCCGAGGCCTCGCCAGGCCACGAGGATCTCATAGGCGACCGCCAGCAGCGTCGGTCCGATGAACAGCCCCAGAAAGCCGAATGAGATGAATCCGCCAAACACGCCGAGAATGACAAGCATCATGGGCAGACGCATCCGGGCACCAATGAGCAGCGGCTTGATGAACGTTTCCATATAGGTGACGAAAAGCCCCCATATCACGACAAACCAGACAGCAAGACCCATGCCTGATTCAGTATAGAGGTACCAGGCCGCGCCAACCCACACGAGGTTGATGAGCACGCCACCGAACTGACTGATGGCCAGAATCACCGTCACAAAGCCGAGCGTGGCTGCAGCGGGTATACCTACCAGCATCAGACCAAGCGACATCAGCAGACCCTGGATGGCAGCCGTGCCGACGATGCCGTAGAACACCCCCCGTACCGCACCCGCGGCAACCGCGGTGAGACTGGCCAACTGGCTGCCTCCCAGTCGCAGGAGGATTGCCCGCAACATGTCCACCGTCCGGTCACCCTGCGCCCAGAGCGCGGCTGCGGTGATGAGAGCAATCACGAGATGCACGATGCTGCTGGCAAGGTCCACCGCAGCGGCGATCAGAAACTGCCGCACCTGCTGCGCATACTTGGCAAGCAGGGCATCCGATTCAGGGGAATGCCCGGTGACACTTTGCCACGCATCGTCCAGTCGGTCACCAATCAGCGGCAAGCCCGCCAGCCATGAGGGAAGCTGCGGGGATGCTGCAAACCAGCTGCGAAACTTTTCTTCGAGCGCCTTCATGTCCCCTTCGAGGCCAGGTGAAACCAGCATGACGGGAATCAGCACAAAGAGCAGGAGCACCACCAGCATCAGCGCGGCAGCCACGGCTGGCGGCAGACCACGCATCACCAGCCTGGACCGGACGGGCCAGGCAGCTATCGCGAGTATGCAACCAAGGACGAGCCCCAGCAGAAAGGGCTTCAGAACCAGATAAACGCCCACCAGCAGCAGGCTGAACAGAAGCAGAATGACAAACTTTTCGACCAGTGCGACGTTGCCAAGTCCGCCGCGCCGTCCACCGCCTGTCTCGATCATGACGAACGCTCCTCGCTCCGCCGTCATGTCTTAGGGCATGTCCAGAAGAAGTGGAAACTGGTTCTGCATAACCGAGCAACGACAGCGGCCCGGCCTTCACCAGACTGCCTACCTGGTGCCGGTCTTGCTTTCCTTGCGGCTGGTCAACGCAGACTCAACTGCCTGCAACCGCGTCTTCACGTCATCCCACCCGCGCGCCTGCGACTCTTCGATCATGAAGCCCACCAGGCTCTTGAACAGCGGGAGCATAGAAGAATCAGGCACAGTGCCCAAATCGCCCTTGTCTTTCATGTGTTTTTTCCCGAGCCCCCTCTTTGGAGACGGCGACACCGCCCCTGCGCTTGAGACTCCTACAGGCTCCGGGAACTGCACAACACGAGTAGAAATACTGACTCCGCCGGGAATTGAACCATAATTTTCTGGCACAAACTTCTCCCCCGAGCCGTTAGTCACCTCTGAGTTGTGTTCCTGCATCGCAATCCCATTATTGAGGCTTGTCACATCGCCCTCCCGTGTCGCTGCGGATTTGCAGCCTTTGCGGGTTGTTTTATGGCTCAATCTGGCTGACAGCTTGCTGATACCAAGGTGCGTCTTCCACACATAAATGACAACGGCCCCGGTCAGGGGCCGCTGCTGTCGTCGCGACGACAAAGCAAGAGGCGCAACCCCTACCGGTCGGTGCGCATGAGCTCAACCCGGCGGTTCAGGGCGCGACCTTGCAACGTCTTGTTCGAGGCAACGGGATCAGCGGCGCCGGCACCCGCCACTTCCAGCCGCGCCGGGCTGATACCACGCTTGACCAGCGCCTTCTTGAGCGACTCGGCGCGCGCCAGCGAGAGTTTCTGGTTGTATGCCGCATTGCCGATCGAGTCCGTATGGCCCGTGATGCGCAAGGTCCACAGGGGGTTGTTCTTCAGCGTGAGGGCCATATCGGCGATCAGACGATCCGATTCGGCGCGGATCGAAGACTTGTCAAAGTCGAAATGAACGCCATAGGTGCGGAACTTTCGGACAGTCGCGAGGGCCTGTTCCATCTCGCCGCGAAGCGGAACACCGGCCACGGCCCGCACCACGCGTTCCGTGCGTGGCACGTTCTCACCGCTGAAATTCAGGCTGTATTCAAGCAGGATCGGATTGTTCTTGTCGTTGAGAAAGGTGAAAGTGCCACTTGCATTTTTCGAGCGGCCCTTGAACTGGCCAGTCGCCGTCAGGGCGGGCACCTGGGTCACCTCATTGCCCAGCTGCAATTCGAACTTGGCTTTGGGATCAACCAGCTTGAGCTGGCCATCCACCCGGTTCAGCGCTGCATCATAGATGATGGAAAGCGGCGCACCGCCTGTGCTGCGCAATTGCTCCAGAACCGCGGCAGAAATGCCCAGTGTGGTCGTTTCTGGCATCACCAGGGGCATTTTGGAGTTGTAACCGAGAACCAGAACCCGAGCGCCCACACGGTCGGGAACGAGAATGCGGCGCACGGCGCGCATTCCGCGCGAACTGGAGTAGTTGATGTCGAATGTCTCGGTTCCGACCTTGGCAAAGTTGATCCATGATTCGGCATCCGGCCCATAGGCATTCCCCCAGGCCGTAGTGATCGTGCCTCCCTCATTCGGCATGAAAGGCCCGAGGCCCTGCTGGGCGGACGCATCGCCAAGAGTCAGGGCCAGGAGCCCTGCCGCCAGGGCTATTTTCATAAAACTACGCATCGAAATCTTCCCCTCGTTTGATTTGGCTGTCGGTGGATCATGCTACCTCAGGGCGGGGCAGTTGCCCAGTCAATGCCGTTGAGCCCCATCTGGAAACCAAGGTCATAGAGCGCTCGCATATAGGCTTGGTCAAACGGCGCAGGCTCCCTCATCGTGAAGCTGTCAGGAATCCATTTGACACGGAAAGCAATGTCATCACGCTGGGCGTTGGTGTACATGCGGTAAAGATCACCGATGCCCTGGGTCTTGATGAGCGTGCTGATTGATCGTGAAACGATCGACGCGACACGGGGCTTCACCTGGCTGAATTCCGGCGTGACCTTGCCATTGCGGATCACAAAGAGCTGGCGCTTGATCTTTCCGCGATTGAACTTCCGGTCGCCCTCCTTGACCGAGAATCCGGAGGGGAACAGAAAGGCCTGGTTGCTCGTTCCACCATCGACATGCATCTCGTCAAAGGTTTGGCCATCAGCCACCACCTTGATCTTGACCGGGGGAAATACGCCAGGCACCGAAGCGGATGCAACGAGAATATCCTGGATCAACTCCCGGCTTCCGGAAACGCCACTCGCGGCGATGGCGCCAATGTCCCACACCACGGGGCGCCCGGCATCGAGATTTGTGGTGCCGACCAGCAGGCGGCGGCCACGCTTGTGTTCACGCGCGATATCAGCAACCATCTGTTCCGTGACATAAAGCGACACCAATTTGCGCAAAGGCGAGTTATCAGCCACCGCGTCGGCGCCAACGATGCTGAAGATAGCCCGTTTCCTGAACACGTCCTCTCCGGAAATCTCAGTGTAGGCTTCGGTCAAGTAACGGTCGTAGGGTGGCCCAAGGAAAGCGAACGTCCCGATCAGAGCACCGGTACTTATCCCGGTCACCACGACAAATTCAGGCCTGGTGCCGGCCTTCGTCCAGCCGGTCAGCAATCCTGCGCCAAAAGCGCCATTGCTTCCACCGCCGGAGATGGCAAGAAAGCTGCGTTCCTGAGACGTGATGCCAGCCGCTTTCTGCTGTGCCATCACCTCTGCCACCACACTGGGCGTTATGGCTTCGCTGCTATCACCCCAAAAGCGAATATGGCTGTAGCCCGGAACCAGACTGCTGTTCACCAGCGGCTCTGGCACCGGCGAGCGCAAGGATTCCACCGTCGGACCAGCGCAACCGGCAAGAGACAGGCCAAACAGGCCCAGCATGAAGATCGCATATAATTTCAATTTGGTGCTCATACCTCTTGTGCAAGCTGTATAGCGCTCCGGCATCAATCTTGGAAACAACAAGCTCTGCCACTGCCGGCGATGCTGGCAGCATCGGCTTCAAGACGTCAGGCCCCGGAACACAGAGTTGCCATGATCGTGGAACAGAACAACCGGGACCGAAATCGATTTCTGTCCAAGGCCAAAAAGTATGAGGAGTGTAGCCATGACCATCCGTCTGACAGCTGTCTTGCTTGCAGTTTCCGCAGGCCTTCTTTCAGCAGGCCCGAGCCTTGCCGACCGGTCGGCAGCCGATCAGGCCCTCTACAAGAAGGCCATGAAGGACTGTAACGGACCGAGCTATCCCTGTGGCGCGAGACCCCTCATCAATTATTCAGGCGGTTGGTATCGCTGCGTTGAGCCGCGCTCCTGCCGTTGACCCCGGCACAAGGCGATCATCTCGCAGGCGTGATGACGCACCGGAACGACGGCCTGCCCTGATCAGCCTCGCTTGGGCGGGTGCCAGCGGCGGCGCGATCTCTGTCCGCCGCCCGATTCGCCCTGCCCGGCTTGATTCCTGCCGACCCCTTGTGAAGGCAAGGTTCCGTCTGGCTGGCGCTCCGCATTGCCAGTTGCCGGCTTTGGCGGCTCCTTCAACACAATGCTTCGCCCCATCATCGGTGGGGCTTTGATCTTTGTATTGAATTGCCCACTGCCTTGTGCGCAGCGCCTCAAATTGCTACCTAAAATATAAGTCGCGGCAAGATGGAGGTTACATCATGACATTACGACTCTCGTCCTGGGCAATTGCCTGTGTGCTGCCTCTGGCCATGGCTGGTGCCGTCATGGCCGGTCAGCGCTCGCCTGCTGACCAGGCGCTCTATGAGAAAGCCCTGCAGGATTGCAACAGTCCGAAGTGGCCAAATGGCGCGAGGCCCTTGATCAACTATGCTGGTGGCTGGTACCGCTGTGTGGAACCGCGCACCAAGTAAGCCACCGGAGCAGAATGCCAGCACCATTCACGCCGCTCGTTGACTCGCTTCCATCATCCGTTCCCTTCGTCGGGCCTGAGGCGCTTGAGCGCAGAACCGGGATCAGCTTCCGGGCGCGGATCGGCGCCAATGAAAGCGTGTTTGGACCCTCGCCAAAGGTGGCAGATGCCATGCGGGGCGCAGCCACCGAGATGTGGCAGTACTGCGACCCCGAGAATCATCAGTTGCGGTGTGCCTTGGCCGATCACCTTGGAATTGAACCCGCCAATGTGATGGTCGGAGAAGGCATAGACGGCTTGTTTGGCTACGCCGTGCGGATGTTCGTGGAGCCAGGCGTGGCAGTCGCTACATCGCGCGGCGCCTATCCCACCTTCAATTTTCATGTGCAGGGCTATGGCGGGCGGCTCGTGATGACGCCCTATGTCAACGACCGCGAGGATCCGGCCTCGCTGCTGGCGCTGGCCAGAGAGGAACGCGCGCGGCTCATCTATTTTGCCAACCCGGACAACCCCATGGGCGGCTGGTGGGATGCCGGCGCCGTGACCGGCATGATCGATGCTTTACCGGACGGCGCCGTGCTGATGCTGGACGAGGCCTATGGCGAATTTGCACCGCCCGGCACGTTGCCGCCGATTGACGTATCCAACCCGCGGGTGCTTCGGTTCCGCACATTTTCCAAAGCCTACGGCCTTGCCGGCATGCGGCTTGGCTACTGCATCGGCCATGCCAGTGTGATCGGAGCCTTCGACAAGATCCGCAACCACTTCGGCATAAGCCGCATGGCACAGATCGCTGGCGTGGCGGCACTGACAGATCAGGCGCATCTGAACGGCGTTGTCGCGCAGGTGGCCGCGGCGCGCGAAGCGATCACACGGATTGCCCACGACAATCACCTCAGGCCGCTGCCGTCGGCTACAAATTTCGTTGCCGTCGATCTCGGTCGCGATGGTGACTATGCCCGCAGCACACTGGAGGCACTTGGCCGGGCTGGAGTGTTCGTGCGCATGCCAGGGGTTGCGCCACTCAATCGTGCAATCCGCATAACGGCGGGCCGGCCAGAAGACCTGCGCATCCTTGCCGCCGAACTGCCCAGGGCACTGCAGTCCAGCGCATAAGGTTCTTGGCAGGACGAGTTGCACGGTTCCGAACTGCTCTACGGAGATATGACCCGTACCATTGCAGGCCTGCAGACACATGTTTTAAGTGTACTTATGACGAAGAAGGAACGCGGTGGTTGCAGACATGCCTGAGGTCTCGCAGGAGCGCCGGACAAGACGGCAGGGGGTGGCATTGCGGATTGCAAATGCCATGCGAGGAGTCGGTGCAACAGGCCTTGGGCTGGCCGCCAGTCTGGCGGCGGCCGCAGCAGCGCCTGCCGGTAGCAGTTGGTTCGACGACTGGGTGAAGGGGTCGTCGGCGCTCGGCAACTGGGGTGGCCAGCGCCAGACACTCGAGGATTCCGGATTATCTTTCAGCGGTTTCAGTGTCACGGCCCTGCTCGGCAATACGTCCGGCGGCACACGCCAGTCATGGGCACCGGCCAATTCGACAATGGCAGCCATGAATGTCGACTTCGGCAAGATGCTTGGCTGGACCGGCTTTCTGATCCACGCCGAGGGCTGGCTGGCCGGTGGCAGTGACATGTCCACCACTGGACGGATCGACAATCTCTTCAATGTCGCTTCAGCCTATACAACCGATGGTGCCTATCTGGGACAGCTCTACGCCCAGCAAAAGCTGTTCGACGACAAGCTTCAACTTCAGCTCGGCCGCATGTCGACAGCCAACAATTTCGCTGAACTGCCTGTTGTTGCCAACTATGCCAGCATGGCAATGAACTCCGTCCCGCTCAACCTTCCACTCAACACCGTGCCATTCACCAGTTATCCGTCAACCCAGCGGGCCGCTGTTGCAACGCTTGTCCCTATGCCGGAGTTCAAATTCACCACGGGCGTCTATAGCGCCGACGAAAAGGACTCCGAACTGAAGGGAACAGGTGGCATCGACTTCAACATTGATCTGAGCGATGGCATGATGGTGATCGGCCAGATCACGTACCTTCATCAGCAAGCCAAGAACGACAGTGGATTGCCCGGAACCTACTTTCTTGGCGCCTTCTATGCGAGTGACAGCTATTCACGGCTTGATGGCAAGGGTGGCAGCGGCCCCAAACATCTCGAAACTGGAAACTATGGTTTCTACGTGATGGGACAGCAGATGGTCTATCGTGAAGGTGGTGCTGGAAGCTCGCAGGGCATGACGTCATGGCTCTCACTCACCCTTCAACCTGATGAGAGCATCAACCAGATGCCATTGATGCTGGCCGGAGGCGCATCCTACGAGGGCCTGTTTCCTGGCCGTCCGGCTGACACGACGGCATTTGCCGTGTACTACGGCAAGCTCAGCAACGACATCGAGAACACGACGGCGGAAACCGTGTTCGAGCTAAATCATACCTTCTGGGCCACGCCCTGGCTCGGCATCACACCGGACTTCCAGTACATCCTTGACCCCAATGGCGACACCAACCGGGCGGACGTGGTGGTGATCGGCGGACAACTGATGGTCAATTTCTAGAGCAAGAACCAATCAGACTGACACAGCGCCGTTTGGTCGTGGCGGCGAGCAGGTCGGGAACAGTCCCCGCCAGATCTCGCCGCCAGGTCCCAGTTCGGGAACAGGCTTATTTTTTCGCTAGCTTCGCAGCGATTTCTGCCACATGCCGGCCCTGGAAGCGCGCGCCATCAAGCTCATGCTGAGCTGGCTGGCGGCTGCCATCGGCAGCGGTGATGGTCGTCGCACCGTAGGGCGAGCCGCCGCGGATCTCATCAACCCCCGACTGCCCCGCCCAGCTGTAGGGTAGACCAACGACCACCATGCCGTGATGCAGCATGGTCGGAATGAAGCCCAGAAGGGTTGATTCCTGGCCACCGTGCTGGGTCGCTGATGAGGTCATGGCTGAGCCAACCTTGCCTGCCAACGCCTGCTTGGCCCACAGCGACCCGGTCTGATCGATGAAATTGCGCATCTGCGCGGCCATCGTACCGTAACGCGTGCCGCAGCCAAAAATGATTGCATCATAGTTGGCTAGCTCTTCAGGCTTGGCAATCGGTGCCTTCTGGTCGAGCTTCATCCAGGCGGCCTTGGCGACATCCTCCGGAACGAGCTCCGGAACACGCTTCACATCCACCTGGGCACCTGCCTGCTGAGCACCTTCGGCAGCCGCATAGGCCATCTGCTCCATGTGGCCCCAGGCCGAATAGTAAAGCACGAGAACTTTGGTCATGTCGTCTTCCTTTCATGTTGCGTATTGATGAGAGCGTTGAGATCGAGGCGTTCGGTCACCATGGCGAGGCTCCCGTCCGGGTTGCGTGGCCATTGCTCCTGCGGCTTGTCCCAATAGAGTTCGATGCCGTTGAAATCTGGGTCGTGAAGATAGAGCGCCTCCGATACGCCATGGTCGGATGCGCCATCAAGCGGAACCTGATGGGCGACAAGCCGCTTCAGCGCATCCGCGAGGTCGGCCCGAGAAGGGTAAAGAATTGCGAGATGGAACAGCCCTGTCGTGCCCGGTGGTGGAGGCGAGCCTCCGTCACTCTCCCAGGTGTTCAGGCCAATGTGATGATGATAGCCTCCAGCCGAAACGAGCGCAGCCTGGCGCCCATAGCGTTGCTGCAACTCAAACCCGAGCACCCCGCAGTAAAAATCAAGGGCCCTTTGCAGATTGGCGACCTTCAGATGCACGTGACCGATGCGTGTGGCCGATGGAATGGGAGGCAAGGACGTCATCGGGATTGACCTTTATGTAACTTTTTTCGTTACCGATATAGGTAGAACTGGCCGCCACTGCAAGCCCCATCCTGTAATTGCCTTGTAAAGCGGTGGATGAGCGCGGCCCAAGCTTGAATTCAACCTGGGCTTTCCGCAAAACGGAACAAATTCGAGAGGAGACACGCCATGTCCGGGCCAGAACTGCCGAAGTCACTTGTCGTTGTCGCCCATCCACTCATCCTGCACAAGCTGACGCTGATGCGGGACAAGAACACGCCATCGGCAGTTTTCCGCCAGCTTCTGCGCGAGATCAGCCTGCTGCTCGCCTATGAGGTGGCTCGCAACCTGCCGATTACCACCCAAACCATCGAAACGCCCCTCGCGCAAATGGAAGCGCCCATCCTGAAGGGCAAGAAACTGGTGATCGTATCGATCCTGCGCGCGGGCAACGGCCTGCTTGAAGGCATGCTTGACCTCATGCCCTCCGCGCGGGTTGGCCATATCGGCCTCTACCGTGACCCCAAGACACTGCAGCCGGTGGAATACTATTTCAAGGTTCCCTCAGACATCGACGAGCGCCCCGTCATCGTGGTGGACCCGATGCTGGCAACCGGCAACTCGGTCGCCTATGCCATCAAGAAGCTGAAGGAGCGCGGCGCACGCGATGTGCGCCTCGTCTGCCTGCTCTCCGCGCCAGAGGGCATCAGGCGGGTGGCGGCGGAACACCCTGACGTGCCGATCTACACTGCTGCCGTGGACAGCCACCTCAACGACCATGGCTACATCGTGCCAGGCCTTGGTGATGCGGGCGACCGCATGTTCGGAACCAAATAAACCGTTAACCATGGACGCCGCCAGCACGGGCTCCACACCAATTGCAAACCATTGATCACTAGCCTCATCGCTTTGTGGGTGGGTTAGAGTAATGATGACGCAAGCGGCAGAACGGCCTGCAATTGCAGAGCCCAGATCAACAAGGTTGCAAGGACCAGACGGCCGCCGCCCGCGCCTGCTGCTGGCCGAGGACTATGAGCCCGTGCGAATCGTCACGGCTGCCATTCTCACTGGCATGGGATGCGACGTCGACACCGCCATTCACGGCGAACAAGCAGTCCGGCGCGCCTCAGAAGACAGCTTTGACGTGATTGTGCTCGACATCGAAATGCCGGTCATGGATGGAATCACTGCAGCCCGGTCCATCCGCAACCTTCCCGGCAGAGCCGCCACAACACCTCTGATGGCACTGTCTGCCTTTCTTGCTGATTCAGACCGTATTGGCGGATGGCATGACACATTCGACATCGCGCTCGCGAAGCCGGCCGGCCGGGCCGAATTGTTCAATGCGCTTCAGGCTGCCCTGTCCTGCCCGCAGCAGGCCCGTACACGGCCAGACGGCCCATGCTCGGAACCGACCCCGTCACCTCATCCGGCTGACGACTGATCTGTCCGCTCCCGTGGCTTGACCGGCAGTCCGGATTCGAGCGACTGGAGCATGTGAAGGAATTCGCGAAGCTCCGGGCTTAACGCTGGCGCACGCTTTCCCGTCTGCAACTGCGGTGACCCCTCAACTGGCATGGTAATCGACCTTCCTGGCCATCGTCTGCGAAGCACACTCGCGCCGTTGCCTTAAGAAGAACCTAACCGGGCCTGACCGCCGCCCGCCACGGCACCACAAGACTCGCAAGAGTTCGCAAGGCAGTCAGGCCGGTGAATGAGATCACACCGGCGCGGCGAGAGCCTCGGCAGCCAGCCAGCGGTCAATGACTGCCGCCGTCTGTTCCGGATATTCGAGGGAAGGAAGGTGTCCACAGTCGGGCAGTTCGGCATAGCTTCCCCGCGGCACCGCCGCCGCCATGCGGCGGCCATCGGCAGCCGGCGCAAAGCGATCATGCGCACCCCACAGCATCAGCGCGGGGCATTTGACCTCAGCAAGACGTGGCCACAGGTCGCCTCGTTGCGCGAGTGCGTCAGACTGGCGGATCATCGCATCTGGGCCAACGCGCGCACACATGGCAATGAAACCATCTCGCGCTGCCGAGCCGTTCGGTCCAGCCGGATGGGCGATCATTGCCGCCATCTCGGCGGCAACCTGCGCCGCCTCTCCGGCCCGCAGGCGTTGCGAACGACGCAATCCGGCTGGCCGATCGGCAACCGGTCCGGCGCTTGCGCCGATGACGATGAGGCCAGACACACGCGCAGGCGCTGCCAGCGCCGTTTCGAGGGCAACGCGTCCTCCAAAGGACGTGCCAAGAACAACAAAGCTGTCAGGCGCTTGAGCCAGCACCTGATCCACACACAAGCCAAACGTGCTGCCATCAACCAGGAGCGTCGTCGACAGGACGTTGCAGGGAAGACGCGAGGCCACTCCTGAATAGAGGGCCTCGTCACAGCCAAAGGCGGGGATCATCACAAGCTCTGTCATGCTCCCCCGCCGCTGGTCAGGACCGGATCATTCGCCCTGTGGGGCAGCCTCGCCGTTAGCAGCCTCTTCAGCAGCCTGCTTCTTCGAGAGATCCTCTCCGGTTGCCTGATCAACCTGCTTCATCGACAGCCGCACCTTGCCGCGATTGTCGAAGCCAAGCAACTTGACCTTCACCGCATCACCTTCATTCACAACATCGGTGACCTTGGCGACACGACGTGACGCAAGCTCCGAGACGTGAACGAGACCATCACGCGCGCCGAAGAAGTTCACAAAGGCGCCGAACTCGACAACCTTCACGACCTTGCCGTCATAGATTTCGCCCACCTCCGGCTCGGAGACGATCGACTTGATCCACTTGACCGCCGCCTCTATGGACGCGCCAGACGAGGAAGCGACTTTCACTGTGCCATCGTCCTGGATGTCGATCTTGGCGCCAGTCTTCTCGACGATCTCACGGATTACCTTGCCGCCTGTTCCGATCACTTCACGGATCTTGTCGGTGGGGATCTTCATGGTTTCAATGCGCGGCGCATGCTCGCCGAGAGAAGCGCGCGCACCCGTCAGCGCCTCTGCCATCTTGCCCAGAATGTGTAAGCGGCCATCCTTGGCCTGCCACAGCGCAACCTTCATGATCTCCTCGGTGATCCCGGTGATCTTGATGTCCATCTGCAGCGAGGTGATGCCCTCGGCGGTTCCGGCCACCTTGAAGTCCATGTCGCCCAGATGATCCTCGTCACCAAGGATGTCGGAGAGCACTGCGAAACGCTCACCCTCCTTGATCAGGCCCATGGCGATGCCGGCACAAGGCGCCTTCAGCGGCACGCCCGCATCCATAAGCGAGAGAGAAGAGCCGCACACCGTGGCCATCGAGGACGAGCCATTCGACTCGGTGATCTCAGAGACCACGCGGATGGTATAGGGGAACTGGTCCTGCGCGGGCAGCAGCGGGTGGATAGCCCGCCAGGCGAGCTTGCCGTGGCCGATTTCGCGGCGGCCAGTGGCTCCCATGCGGCCCGTCTCACCCACCGAGAAGGGCGGGAAGTTGTAGTGCAGCATGAAGGTACCCTTGGTGGTGCCATCGAGCGAGTCGATGTACTGCTCGTCCTCGCCGGTGCCGAGGGTCGTCACCACCAGCGCCTGCGTCTCGCCACGGGTAAACAGCGCGGAACCATGTGTGCGTGGCAACACGCTGGCCTCGGCGATGATTGGGCGCACCGTCCTGGTGTCGCGGCCGTCGATGCGGCGGCCGGTGTCCAGAATGCTGTTGCGCACCACATCCTTCTCGAGATGCTTGAAGGCCTCGCCGATCTTGTTGGCCGGCGGCGCATCGGGCTTGTCCTCGCCTGTGAGCGCAGCCATCACCTTGTCCTTGGCCTTGGCAACGGCCTCATGACGCTCTTCCTTCTTCGGAATCGCATAGGCCGCGCGTACGTCAGCCTCGGCAATCGCCTTGACCTTGTTGTAGAGCGTCTCCTCGTCAGGCGGCGTGAAGTCACGTGGGCTGCGCGCCGAGCGCTCGGCGAGACGGATGATCGCCTCGATCACCGGCTGAAAACCACGATGGCCGAACATGACGGCGCCGAGCATGATTTCTTCGGTGAGTTCGCTGGCTTCCGATTCAACCATCAGGACGGCATCCTGGGTGCCCGCCACCACGAGATCGAGCGCCGAGAGCTTCTGCTGCTCGATCGTCGGGTTCAGCACATATTCGCCGTTGATGTAACCAACGCGCGCGGCGCCGATCGGCCCCATGAACGGAATGCCCGACAGGGTGAGCGCGGCGGAAGACGCGACCATCGCCAGAATGTCGGTGTCGTTCTCGAGGTCGTAGGAGAGAACCGTGGCGATCACCTGCGTCTCGTTGCGGAAGCCCTCAACGAACAGCGGACGGATCGGCCGGTCGATCAGGCGCGAGATCAGCGTTTCGCGCTCTGTCGGGCGGCCTTCACGCTTGAAATAGCCACCCGGAATCTTGCCGGCGGCATAGGTCTTTTCCTGATAGTTGACGGTGAGAGGGAAGAAGTCGATCCCGGGCTTGGCCGAGCGCTCGGCAACGGCAGTGGCGAGAACCGTGGTTTCGCCCAGCGAGGCGAACACGGCGCCATCGGCCTGACGGGCCACGCGGCCGGTTTCGAGACGCAGCTTATGGCCGCCCCATTCGAGTTCTTCGACGTCGATATTGAACATTGTAAATTTCCTTTTGCCCTTCGCCGCCGCTTGAAAACGCGTTCACCACCACTCTGGGCAGCATCCCCTATGGGCATGTCGGACTCCGGCCCCATTGCCGGAGTCGCTTGTTGGGGACGCGGGCGGCAGGTCGGTGATCCGCCCGCTCGTCAAATTTTCCCGGGAACCGCTTAGCGGCGGATCTCGAGACGCTTGATGAGCGCCTGGTAGCGCTGATCGTCAATGCGCTTCAGATAGTCGAGAAGCGAACGGCGCTTGCTCACCATGGTCAGAAGACCGCGACGAGAGTGATTATCCTTCTTGTGCGCCTTGAAGTGCTCGGTGAGATAGTTGATGCGCTCGGTGAGCAGCGCCACCTGGACCTCGGGCGAACCCGTGTCTCCCGGCTTGGTGGCGTATTCCTTCACGAGAGCGCTCTTGCGCTCGGCTGTCATGGTCATTCGGCCATCTCCAAATGGTTACAGGTTGAACAAACGCTTCGGATTGAGCATTCCCTGGCTGACCTGGCCCATGCCGACAGGGCTTCCCCCGCTCGTCACCAGAACCACATCTTCCGCGATGGGAGCGTTCGCACCTCTGAGCAGGACGGTCTGTCCCAGTCTCAGGCGCCGGGCCTGATCCGCGTCGACGGCCAGTGCCGGGATGCCGTCCAGCACGGTCTCGATCGGGAGCAGAGCCCCAGTTATAGCGTCTCCGCCGGGGGCCTTATGGCTGAGTTCCTCAAGCTTTTCCAGAGAAATCATGTGGGTTTCGGCGAATGGCCCGACCGCAACCCGGCGAAGCACGCTGACATGGGCCGCGGTTCCGAGCGCCCGGCCCATATCCCGGGCGAGGGACCGGATGTAAGTGCCCTTGCCGCAAACCACCTCGAAACTCGCTGCGTCCGGCCCGGCTGCCCCCACGAGATGCAGCGCCTCGATCTGCACAGGCCGGGGAGCGAGTTCCGGAGCTTCCCCCGCCCGCGCCAGGTCGTAGGCCCGTTCACCCGCCACCCTGATGGCGGAAAAGGCGGGTGGAGCCTGCAGGATCTCACCCGTGAAGCGAGCAAGTACGGCCGTGATTTCCGCAACGGAAGGGCGCATCTGCGAGCGCCGCGTTACTTCACCCTCAAGGTCGTCGGTGCTGCGCTCCTCGCCCCAGCTGGCGGTAAAACGATAGACTTTGCGGCCGTCCATCGCGAAGGGCACGGTCTTGGTGGCCTCGCCCAGCGCGATGGGCAGCAGCCCGGAGGCCAGCGGATCCAGCGTACCGCCATGGCCGGCCTTTTCGGCGTTGAACAGCCAGCGCACCTTGCCCACGGCCTGCGTCGAAGTCATGCCATAGGGCTTGTCGAGGGCAATCCAGCCGTGAACGGGAGTGCGTTGCTTTTTCATACTCGGTGACAGCGTCATGCCGGAAAGGGCTGGCCCAGGAGCGGGTTCACTTCTTCTCAAGATCCCGGGCCACTTCAGGGCTGCTCAGCAATTCGTCGATCTTGCTGGCATAGTCGAGCGCGGTATCCAGCCGATAGCGGATCTCCGGCATGAACTTCATGTCGAGCTTCGGCGCCACAAGGCCGCGAATATAGCGCCTGTTGCGGTTGAGCGCATCGAGCAGCGCCTGCCCACCGCCCCCGCTCAGGGTTCGCACATAGGCCGTGGCGATCTTCAGATCCGGCGAAATCTGCACCTCGACAACCGTGGGGCTAAGCTGCTCGAGTTCGGGGTCGCCTGATTCGCCACGCAGGAATATATCCGCCAGCGCATGACGGATGAGTTCGCCTGCACGCAACTGGCGTTGGGACGGTGCATTGCCTCTGCTCATGTCTCAAGCTCAGTCCAGTGTACGCTGGACCTTTTCCACCCGGAAACACTCGATGACGTCGCCAGCGCGGATGTCCTGATAGTTTTCGAAAGCCATGCCGCACTCCTGGCCCACCGGCACCTCCTTCACCTCATCCTTGAAGCGCTTGAGGGTGGAGAGCGTGCCTTCGTGGATCACGACATTGTCGCGGATCAGTCGCACCTTGGCGCCACGCTGCACATTGCCTTCGGTCACCTGACAGCCTGCAACCTTGCCGACCTTGGTGATGTTGAACACCTCGAGTATTCGCGCATTGCCGAGGAAGGTTTCGCGCAATTCCGGGGCGAGCTTGCCGGCCATCGCCTGCTTGATGTCGTCAACAAGGTCATAGATGATGTTGTAGTAGCGGATCTCGATGCCAGACCGCTCTGCCGCATCGCGCGCCTGCGTCGAGGCTCGAACGTTGAAGCCAAGCACGACCGCCCTCGAGGCCTCGGCGAGGCCCACATCTGACTCATTGATGCCGCCAACGCCATAATGGATGACGCGCGCCCTGATCTCGGCATTGCCGATCTTTTCCAGCGCCTGCACGATCGCCTCTGCAGAGCCCTGCACGTCGGCCTTCACGAGGATCGGGAACTCCTTGACGTTGCCATCCTTCATTGCCGACATCATCTGCTCAAGCGAGGACCGCGCCGCAGCGGCGCCACGGGTCTCACGGCGCTTCCTCTCGCGATACTCCGTCACCTCGCGTGCGCGCGCCTCATTCGACACCACGTCGAACTGATCGCCCGCCTCGGGCGCCGAATTGAGGCCAAGCACCTCAACCGGGGTTGATGGACCCGCTTCCTTGACCTGCTGGCCCTTGTCGTTGACGAGCGCTCGCACCCGTCCCCAGGCAGAACCGGCGACAAAGATGTCTCCAAGCTTCAGCGTGCCACGCTGGACGAGAACCGTTGCAACCGGCCCGCGGCCCTTGTCGAGCTGGGCTTCCACCACCATGCCGCCTGCCTCACGGTCGGGATTGGCCTTGAGGTCAAGCACCTCTGCCTGCAACAGAATGACTTCCAGCAATCGGTCGAGATTGGTGCCCTTCAGGGCCGAAACCTCAACCTCGAGCGTGTCGCCGCCCATGCTTTCCACGACGATCTCGTATTTCAGCAGCTCGTTGCGCACACGCACCGGATTGGCTGCAGGCTTGTCGATCTTGTTGATTGCCACGATGATGGGCACGTCGGCTGCGCGCGCATGACTGATGGCTTCAACCGTCTGAGGCATAACGCCATCATCGGCCGCCACCACGAGGATCACGATATCCGTCGCCTTGGCGCCACGCGCACGCATCGACGTGAAGGCCTCATGGCCGGGCGTGTCGATGAAGGTGACGATGCCGTTGGGCGTGTCGACCTGGTAGGCGCCGATGTGCTGGGTGATGCCACCGGCCTCTCCGGCCACGACATTGGTCTTGCGCAACGCGTCCAGCAGCGAGGTCTTGCCATGGTCGACGTGGCCCATGATGGTCACGATGGGCGGGCGGGCCCGCAGTTGCTCAGGCGCGTCGGTATCGCCGGACAGGCCTTCGACCACGTCGGCTTCGGACACGCGCTTGACCTTGTGTCCCATTTCCTCGGCAATGAGCTGGGCGGTATCGGCATCGATCACGTCGTTGATCGTATGCATCTGACCCTGCTTCATCAGGAACTTTATGATATCCACCGCGCGCTCGGCCATGCGGTTGGCCAGTTCCTGAATGGTGATGGCCTCAGGAATGGTCACCTCGCGGCTCACCTTTTCGGTGGGCATCTGGAAACCCTGAGACTGCTTCTTCAGTCGCTCGGTGCGGCGGCGGAAAGCGGCGACCGAGCGGCTGCGCTCTTCGTCTTCATTCAAGGCATTGACGACAGACAGGCGCCCACGGCGCTTTTCGGCCTCGCCCTTGGTGCGCACCGGAACTGGTGCCTTGATCTCACGCTTCACCGCACCCAGGCCAACACGGCGCGGCGATTCCTCTTCGTCATCGACACCCCGACGCACGGCGCCGGGCGCAGCCTTGCCCGACAGCGGCTTCACCGGCGCGGTGGCTGGGGTCACGACATTTGGCTGACCGGAACGAGGCGCCAACTTGCGGGCCGCCTCCTCAGCCTTGCGCCGGGCCTCTTCTTCAGCACGGTGACGCGCTTCTTCTTCAGACTTCCGGCGCGCAGCTGCCTCACGGTCCCTGCGATCATCTTCATCTTGTTCAGCGCGGCGGCGGGCTTCCTCTTCCTGGCGCTTGCGATCTTCCGCCTCGCGCACGCGGGCGCCAGCGAGAGCACGGTCGCGCGCTTCCTTTTCCTCGGCCGTGAGCGTGCGCAGCACCACGCCGGAGCGTGGCGCTGGGGGCTGGGACTTCGCAGCGGGAGCAGCCGCCGCTGGCTGAGCTGTAGCGGCCGGCGCAGCGGCACGCTGCTGCGGCTGGAAGGTTGGCTTGGTCTCCGCGGGCTTGTCGTCACCAAAACGCTTGCGCTTGGTTTCAACCACTACGGTTTTCGAGCGCCCGGCGCCGAAGCTCTGCCGGACCTTGCTCTGCTCGACCGAAGGCCGCTTCAGGGTCAAGGTGCCGCCGCCGGAACGGCTGGCTTCGGGCTTTCGGTCTTTATCGTTGCTATCAGTCATCTTTTCTCTTCGGGTCCTCGGGGGCCACGGCTGTGAGGCCCTCATACATCTCGTTCCGGCGCACTGCGGCCGAGAGCTTTCCGGATAGAGCTCCCTTGGCCACGGCTGCATGTACCACATTTGGCCGGCCAAAAGCCAAATCCAATTCGCGCATTTCAAAAAACTGGCTTCGGGCCGTTCCCGGGCCCGCCAGCCTGTCAAGCTTCCGGCATCCGTCTGGTGCTGCTTCCCGGGCATGGAGCACCAGTCCTGCCCGGCCAGCGACCAGCATTTCCTCGACCTTTCCGAACCCAGACACAGCATCGCCGGCCTTGCGGGCGAGCGAGAGCAGCGCCACCGCCTGCTCGCGCAGAAGCCGGGCGACGAGTTCCGGCAAATCCGTAGGAACAGCTGTTTCAGCAGCGAAGCCGCGTGAAAACAGCTTCTTGCGCATGGCCTCGAGCAGCCCGGCGCGGCTCAGGCTCAGCCAAACACCCCGGCCTGGCAGCTTCCGGTTGACATCGGGCACCGCCACTCCATCCGGGCTGCGGACGAAGCGGAGGAGATCCGCCTCGTCCCTGACCTGGCGGGTAAGAATGCACATGCGGTCGGCCAAAGGCTGATCTGCCTGTGTATCTGGAGCGGTTACCGGGATCAGGCGGTCACCTCGCCGGCGTCAGACTCGTCAGAGGGCTCCACCGGAGCCTCGATCCAGCCCGCCCGGATGCGCGCCCGCATGATCAGGTCATTGGCATCCGCTGCCCCAACCTCAAGGTCGGAGAGTGCGCCCTTGTGCTTCACGGCGCCGCCCGGCTTGCGCTCGGTCCATCCGATCAGTTCGTCGGTGGCACAACCCGCAAGATCCTCAATCGACTTGATGCCTGCTTCGCCCAGCGCCACCAGCATAGCCGGCGCAAGACCTTCGATCTCCTTGAGTTCGTCCTTGACGCCAAGCGCCACACGACGCGCATCGAGCTCTGCCGCCTGTCGCTCCAGGAACTCCCGTGCACGGTTCTGGAGTTCATCTGCAGTCTGTTCGTCGAGCCCTTCGATCGAGGCAATCTCGCGCAGATCGACATAGGCCACTTCCTCGACGTTGGCGAAGCCTTCGGAGGCGAGAAGCTGGGCCAGCGTCTCGTCCACATCAAGCGCACTGACGAACAGCTCGGTCCTGGCAGCGAACTCCTTCTGCCGCCGCTCCGATTCCTCGGCTTCCGTCATGATGTCGATATCCCAGCCGGTGAGCTGGGAGGCAAGACGCACATTCTGGCCGCGCCGCCCGATGGCAAGCGACAGTTGCTCATCCGGCACCACAACCTCGATTCGTTCGGTTTCCTCGTCGAGCACGACCTTTGTGACCTCGGCAGGCGCCAGCGCATTGACGACGAAGGAGGCCACGTCCTGCGTCCACTGGATGATGTCTATCTTCTCACCCTGGAGTTCGTTGACCACCGCCTGCACACGGCTGCCCCGCATACCGACGCAGGCGCCCACCGGATCGATCGAACTGTCTTTCGAACGAACAGCGATCTTTGCCCGGCTGCCAGGATCGCGGGCCACCGCCACGACCTCAACCACGCCATCATAGATTTCCGGCACTTCCTGGCCAAACAGCCGCGCCATGAATTCAGGATGCGTCCGCGACAGGAAGATCTGTGGCCCCCGCTGCTCGCGGCGCACGTCATAGACGTAGGCGCGCACCCGGTCGCCGGGGCGGAACACTTCGCGCGGCAGCGACTCGTCACGACGGATGATGCCCTCGCCGCGGCCGAGATCGACGATTACATTGCCGTATTCGACGCGCTTCACCGAACCATGGACGATTTCGCCGATGCGGTCCTTGAATTCGGCATACATGCGGTCACGCTCAGCATCGCGCACCTTCTGCACAATCACCTGCTTGGCATTCTGGGCGGCAATGCGGCCAAACTCAATGGGCGGAAGGGATTCGGCAATTTGGTCGCCAATGCTGGCAGCAGGGTTGCGACGCTGCGCATCGCCCAGGCTGATCTGTGTCGCCTCATTGTCAACGGTCTCGACAACCAGCAGGAGGCGCTGCAGCCGGGTTTCACCCGTGCGCGGATCAATCTCCGCAACGATTTCATTCTCAGCGCCATAGCGGGCCTTTGCAGCCTTCTGAATCGCTTCCTCCATCGCATGGAGCACGACCGACTTGTCGATCGACTTCTCACGTGCCACCGCATCGGCAATCTGCAGAAGCTCCAGCCGGTTTGCGCTCACGCCATAATCAGCCATTTGGTTCGTTCCTCTCTTGCGAAATCTGGTCTTCGTCAATCTCGGCGCCGTCGCCATACCCCTTCTGGGGAAGACGGCCGCGCGCATCGGCAATCAACCGGTCGGTCAGCACGAGTTTGGCCTCCGCAATATCCGCGAAGGGAACGCCGACCAGCACCGGGTCTTTCGACGCACCTTCCGGATTTTCAATGAAAAGGCGAACCTCGCCGGCTTCATATCCTTCCAGCGTACCCCTGAACCGCTTACGGCCGGCCGCTGCCACAGCCATCTCGATCTTCACCTCGTGACCAGCCCAGGCTTCGAAATCCGAGGGCCGCACCAGCGGACGGTCGATTCCGGGCGAAGACACCTCGAGGTGGTAGCGAGCCGGAATCACATCCTCGACATCCAGGATCGGCGAAATGGCACGGCTCACCGCTTCACAGTCATCGATGGAGAACGTGCCGTCGGGCCGCTCCGCCATGATCTGCAAAGTCGGCCCGCTCATCCGCACCCGCACCAGCCGAAACCCCATGCTCGCCAGAACGGGTTCGGCAAGCGCCGCCACCCGCTGGGCAGGACCGGTCTCACGGGCCAGTCTGGTTTCGGTCTCGGTCGTCATCGGAGCCTTTCAGGCAACAAAAAAAGCGGGCCCCGGATCGGGACCCACTCGCGATCTCCACTTTCGTGGCTATGAGAGTGAACCTAAGTTGCCATGTTCTATAGCCCAGAGCGCGCGGTTTGGCAAGGCCCAGGCACTCAAGTCCTGCGGCGGAAAGTCAGGTAGGCTGACGACCGTCCCTCACGCCGGGCCTTGGCCTCGTAGCGGGTTTCTATCCAGTTTTCGAAGGGCTGGGCGGGATCACCCTCTAGGGCGAAGCCACCATGCGCTGTCACATGGTCGCGCGTCCAGTCGATATAGTCGGCAATATCGCTGGCGAACAGGAACAGGCCATCCGGAACCAGGAGACGGTGAATGTGGGCAAGCGTCTCCGCCGACACGAAGCGCCGCTTATTGTGACGTGCCTTCGGCCAGGGGTCCGGATAAAGGAGGTAGACCCGGTCCAGCGACGATGCCGGAAGGGCCTCAAGCAGCGGCCGCGCGTCGGCGTCATGAATTCGGACATTGCTCAGTGCGCCGGCTTCGATCAGTGCCAAAGCCTTTGCCACTCCATTGACGAAGGGCTCAGCCCCAATGAACCCGACATCCCGGTGCAGCGCGGCTTGATGTGCCAAATGTTCCCCGCCACCGAAGCCAATTTCCAGCCAGCGCCGCTCTCCGAGCCCGGACAATGGATCCGCAAGCGATATACGCAGTTGCGGCAGCACCGTGTCCATCAGGCTCAAATGATGACGGCGCAAGGATTTTCCCTTGCGCCGCCCGTAGAACTGAAATCGTTTCTCGCCGCTAATCACTTCACCGCGGCTTTGAGCGCCTTGACGAGATCGGTCTTCTCCCAGGAGAAGCCACCGTCCTTCTCGGCCGCGCGGCCGAAATGGCCATAGGCCGAGGTACGTGCATAGATCGGACGGTTGAGCTTGAGATGAGTGCGGATGCCTCGCGGGCTCAAATCCATGACCTTGGCCAAGGCTTTTTCAAGCTTCGCTTCGGATACCTTTCCCGTCCCGTGGGTGTCGACATAGATCGACAGGGGCTGGGCGACGCCGATGGCATAGGAAAGCTGGATGGTGCAGCGCCGGGCCAGCCCGGCTGCCACGACGTTCTTGGCAAGATAGCGCGCCGCATAGGCCGCCGACCGGTCAACCTTGGTGGGGTCCTTGCCCGAGAAGGCGCCGCCGCCATGGGGCGCCGCCCCGCCATATGTGTCGACGATGATCTTTCGTCCGGTGAGGCCCGTGTCGCCATCCGGGCCGCCAATGAAGAACTTGCCCGTCGGATTGACGTGCCAAACGGTATTTTTCGTGATCCAGCCCCTGGGCAGCGCCTTTTCAACGTAAGGCTTCACGATCTTAAGCACATCCTTCGACGACAGGCGCTCGATGGTATGCTGGTGCGAGACCACGATCTGGCTCGCACCGACTGGCTTTCCATTCCTGTAAATGACACTGACCTGGCTCTTGGAATCGGGCCCGAGCGCCTTTGCCTTGCCGCTGTGGCGAGCATCTGCAAGTAATTTCAATATCTTGTGAGAGTAGTAGATCGGTGCCGGCATCAATTCGGGAGTTTCGTCGCAGGCATAGCCGAACATGATGCCCTGGTCGCCTGCACCCTCCTCTTTCTTCTCGCCCGTATCCACGCCCTGAGCAATGTCGGCCGACTGGCTGTGGAGGAGGACAACGATCTTGGCCTTCTTCCAGTGGAAGCCGGACTGCTCATAGCCGATTTCGCGGATGGCCTTGCGGGCGGCGGCTTCGATCTTGGCCTTGGTGACGGACGCCGGACCACGGGTCTCACCGGCAATGACCACATAGTTGGTGGTTGCCAGCGTTTCGCAGGCTACACGCACCTGCCAGGGGTCGAACCCCTGCTTCAGCGCCTCACGGTAGAACAGATCAACGATTTCATCGGAGATCCGGTCGCACACCTTGTCGGGGTGACCTTCTGAAACCGATTCACTGGTGAACACATAGTTCTTCTGCGGCATCTGACTGCTGAGCCCCTTCCAACAATTCGCGCGCCTTTTGGCAGCACTGCCGTTGCCGGTCAAGCGGGGGACAGGCGCGGAGGCCGGACGAGGACGCCGGATTATTCCTTGGTTTCGGCGATCACCCGGGCAATGGTCGAGATGAGCTTGCGCTTGTTGACGCTGTCCGCGTCACGGAAGGCCTTGGCCAGCGTGACACCCTCGATATTCATCAAGGCAGACAGCACGGCATCTTCCTCGCGCGCCTCGCCCATTCCGCCATGCTCCTCACCGCCCGGCAGCTCATCGAAAAAGAACTGCACCGGAACCCCCAGTATCTTGGAGGTGAAATAGAGGCGGCTGGCGCTGATTCGGTTGGCGCCTTTCTCATATTTCTGAACCTGCTGGAAGGTAATGCCCAGCAATTCGCCCAGCCTCTCCTGGCTCATGCCAATGAGCTGGCGCCGCATGCGGATTCTGCTCCCAACATGCGCATCGACAAAATTCGGATCGCGTCTTGTCATTTCTTCCTCAGACCTGATGCCCCCCGGTCTGACGCCTGATAATGCACCAGGTTTGCCGGCAACGGCAATGCCCGCATGCGTCAGGCCGAATCGGTTTAATATACCTGATCACATCGCGCAATTGCTTTTGAAGCAAGACCCGTGCGCGATGCTGGAAATGTCGAGAACAGGGTGAATCTCAGGCCGGCCGACGCAGAGCAAGGGCGCTTGCCAATGACGCCACCACGAGCAGCAGCATGAGACCGTCACCCCATCGGCCGTAGGGGGTCGAGGCGAGTGCCACGGGAAGGCCCGAATCGAGGACACCCGTCTGCATCAGCGGCAGCAGCCTCAATCTGCGGCCATGCGAATCGATAACCGCTGAAATGCCTGTGTTTGCAGCACGAATCACTGGCAGGCCCTGTTCGATGGCCCTCAGTCGTGCCTGGGCAAGATGCTGGTAAGGCCCTACCGACCGGCCGAACCAGCCGTCATTGGTTACGTTGATCAGGGCTGATGGCCGCGGCCCATCACCCAACAGACCGCCCGGGAAGATCACCTCGTAGCAAATCAGCATCGCCGCGGTGATCCCGCCCGGCAATGCAATGGTTTGCGGACCCGTACCGGCCCTGAAATCACCCGGCGTCTCAACCACCCGGCGGAAGCCGAGGGGCTCCAGTAGCCAGCCGAGCGGCAGGAATTCGCCGCCAGGCACAAGCCGCCACTTGTCATAGCGCGCCACGGGCTCAGCCTTGCCATCAAAGACGACGATGCTGTTGTAAACGGCTGGCTCGGGCTGGGCGCTGCGGTCGAGGCGGATGGCGCCGGTAATCAGAGCCGTGCGCCCACCAAGCAGGGGGGCAAGCTCGGCCCGCGCCACCTCGCTCTCGTCAATCAGGAAGGGAACAGCCGACTCCGGCCAGACGAGATGAGTGACACCGGCAACGCCCTGTGGCCGTTCGATCGTTGGCGCAGCTGATAGCCGGAGCAGATCCTCAAAGATAGCCCGGGCATTGTCTTCGCGCCATTTCTGTTCCTGCGGCACGTTGGGCTGCACGATGCGGAAGGCGATGCCCGGCACCATGTCATCCGAGGCCGCCGCGAGCCGAAGTTCACCCCATGTCCAGGCAAAGGGCAGGAGCGCAGCCAGCATCAGCGCCATCCAGCGCCCGCCCCGGGCATGATCTGCCAGCAGAACATATGCAAGCGACGACCAGAGCACGATGGCAAGTGTCAGGCCGGTCATGCCGACGACCGCGGCGATCTGCGCCAGCCCGCCCATTGTCTCTGCGATCAGGCCAGGGACTGCCCAGGGGAAGCCGGTGAACAGATGTCCGCGCAACCACTCCGCCACAGCGAGCAGTCCCGAAAAGCCAAGCGCCAGTGACAGGCCATCGGCACACAGACGGCGGGCCAGCGCAGCAGCCAGGCCCCAATACAGCGCCATTCCTCCTGCCAGTATCCCCAGCATGAACGGCATCATCCAGAGATAGGTTTCCGCCTCAATCAGGAAGGCAAAGGCTATCCAGTGAAATGCGAAGCCGAAGTAGCCAAGCCCAAACAGCCAGCCAAGACCAAACGAACCCCACATGCCGAAGCGCTGCCGCTGCGCCAGCAGAAAGAGAAACAACGAAAATCCAATCGCGGCAAGTGGCCAGCCACCGAGCGGCGGAAGTCCCAGGGCCGCTGCCACGCCAGACGACAGGCACAGGACCCCGCGCCATGGCGCAGAGAGGCCCGACAACCGTTCAGCCAATCGAATCATCAGCCGAGGACTATAGGAGGCCAGGCTTTTCTCTGATAGATTTCCATTCATTCCGGGAGAATACCCATGAACGACAGGTCATCGGCCGGACAGAGTGCCAACCCCACGCTGCTCATCGAACATATTCCTTTCGACACCGACCTGGGCATTGCCAGCCGCGCCCGCATCGGGCTTCTTGTACTCGCCACTGACTTTACCATCGAGCACGAATGGCGCGCCATGCTGGCAGGCCTTACCGGTGTGGCGCTCTATCAGAGCCGCATTCTCAACGACAATCAGATCACGCCAGAAACGCTGCGTGCGATGGAACCGAGGATTGCGGCGGCCACTGATGTCATATTGCCAGGGACCGAACTTGACGTGGTGGCCTATGGCTGCACCTCGGCGTCGATGGCGATCGGGGAAGAGAAGGTGTTCGAGCGCATCCGCTCCGTCAGGCCTCAGGTGAAGTGCACGACGCCGATCACTGCAGCCTTTGCAGCGTTTCATGCACTGAAGGCACGGCGCATCGGCGTCCTCACACCATACCGCGCAGACGTGAACCGGATTGTTGCAGATTACATTGCCGCCCGCGGCTTCATCGTTCCGGTGTTTGGCTCCTTCAACGAGGCTGATGATGGCAAGGTGGCGCGCATCACGCCCGGCTCGGTGCGGCGCGGCGTGCAAACCATTCTCGCGCAGTCCCCGGTGGATGCGGTGTTCGTCTCCTGCACATCTGTGCGGCTTGCCGAGGCAGCCCGGGCAATTGAAACGGAGACCGGCGTTCCAATCACCTCGTCCAACCACGCCATGGCCTGGCATGCCCTGCGACTGGCGGGTGTGAATGATGTACTGCCGCAGTGGGGCAGGCTGTTCGAGACGCAGACTGCCTGAGGCTGCACGCTACCAAGACATGAAAAAGGCGGGGATTGCTCCCCGCCTTTCTGATTTCAATAGCCATTCTTGGCCTTACTTGGCGATGCAGGTATCCGCCGTTTCGGGCGTGCAGACATCAAGGCCGGTGTAGGTCGGGTCGGCAGGAGCCGCCTTGCCATCCTTCATGTCGCGCAGCGCATTCATGGTCTTGAAGCCCATCTCAAACGGGCGCTGACCAACCTGGCCAAGCGACAGGCCCTCCTTCATCTGCTCGATCTGCACCGGCAGCGTGTCGGCAACCACGAGGGCCAGCGACTTGGAGGCGATCTTGTCCTTGTACTTGCCGACCGCCGCGCGGTTGGCATCCGGCAGGAACTGCGGGAAGCCGCCTGTTGGCACGAAGGCGTCGAGGTTGGGGTTGGCGGCCATGAAGTCCTCGAACTGCTGCACCGACTTCGGGAAGTCGTCATCGGTGTAGAGCGGGCAGCCTTCGGCCTCGGTCCAGCCACCCTGACCGGTCAGCCTGTCGCCGGGCGAGGCAGCAGACTTGGCGCCAGAGAGCTCGTCACGGATACCCTGCATGCGCTCGTTGTGGTTGGCAGCCGCAGCGCCACCAGACTGGATGCAGATCGTGCCGCCGTTCGGCTTGATCGTCTTGACCAGCTTGGCGAGGTTGGTGCCGATCTCATAGTTGTGCGTGCCGATATAGGCGACGCGGAGATCCTTGTTCTCGGGCAGCAGATCCGAGTCCCAGGTGAGCACCGGGATGCCCGCTTCCTTGGCGGCCTGCAGTGCAACGACGATGGCGGCCGCATTGGACGGCGACACGGCGATGCCGTCGACCTTCTTGGCTACCAGATCCTGCACGATGGCGACCTGCTCGTCGCCGCCGCCATGTTCACCGGGGCCAATGTAAAGGCACTCGAATGCGCCACCGGACTCTGCCTCAGCCTTCTTGCAGCCATCACGGGCCTGGTCGAAGAACGGATTGTTCATGTTCTTCGGAACCAGCG
>NZ_JBIIDX010000212.1:0-3993 GCF_044238155.1 Aestuariivirga sp.
CGACGCAAGCTCAACTGTCTTCGCCGGGGCCGCGCCACTCCGGAATCAGATCTTCGAGTTCGAGGGTGGACTGGCCGCGCCCGGCCGCAGCGCGGCTTGCCTCGGGCGCCGGGCCTGCGACGCGCAGTGCCGCGAAGGGCCCGGCGTTGCCGCTGATCTCGCTGTCGGGCTGATCCGCCCAGCCCCAGACCAGCGATGCGGAGTAAATGGCCTTTGCGGTCAGGCGCTCGGTCAGATAGCCGGCCACAGCGCAGACTTCGGGCTGTCGACTGCAGAAAGAGGCAGCGTCAGAGGCTGCCGCCCCGGCCGAGGTCAGCAGCTCGAGGGTGGATGGCTGCTGGTCATCGCGACCTGCCGCCCCGTCCTCGTCGGGCGGCGAGGGCAGCAGGAGCCCGGCGGCTCCCAGCAGGATCAATGTCCGAATGATGCGCATGTCAGGTTCAGTCTACAATGGATTGATGACTATAGGACAGGCGGTTGACCGGTGCTGAACAGGCCTGGCTTATTTTGAGTAAACAGCTGTGCCAGCCTGTGAGTGCCGGACGCAAATGCGGCCGGAAACCTGCCGCCTGCCTCGAATCGAAAGGTTCCGTTAACCGCGAATGGTGCAATTTCGTCTGGAACGGGGCCGCTGTCAGGCTGCCCCCGGGAGAACGGTTGCCGGGCCCGGACATGCGTGAAGAACTGCCGAAACACGTGCGCAGGAACCGGATCCTGCCGGTCACCGCCTGGAGTCTCACGGCGGTGATGGCCCTTGCCATTGTTGGCAATGCCCTGTTCGGGCAACAGTCGAAACCAGTACCCGCACAGGCTGGGCTCGAGCCGCAGGCGGAGTCCGATCCTGCCGTTCCCCAGGTTGGTGTACGCACCATTCAGCTGAAATTCGACCCGGTGGTGGAGGCAGTTCAGCGCGAGCTGATCACCGCGGGATACTACAAGGGGATTGCTGACGGCGTGAATGGCCGCAAGACGCGACAGGCGGTGAAGGCCTATCAGGAGGCGGTTGGCCTCAAGCCCGATGGCCAGCCCACGGCGGAACTGGCCGAACATATCCGCTTCACGCGTGCGGTGGCGCAAGCCGCGCTGTTCACCGGTACGATCGAGGCTGCCCCCGATGCAGATATCCGTGCCGCGATCCGGCGCGTTCAGACGGCGCTCACTGAGCTCTCCTACAGCCCCGGCGCCGTCGACGGCGAACTCACCCGCCAGACCCGCGATGCCATCATCGCCTTCCAGCGTGACCGCAACATGCCGCAGACCGGCGAGATCAATGACGCGCTGATGGCTGAGCTCGGGAAGGCCGGCGCTCAGGCTGAAGCCCAGTCGCCGTAGTCCGTTGCGCCTCAAGTCGGCAATCTGGGTCAGCGCTTTCCTGCGGCGCTGCATGGTCGAGGGGATATTCGGCGCCGTGGTGCGCAAAGGTGCGGAGGAGGCTGGCGCGGTCTTCGTCATCGTCAATCACCTCGACGGCACCTGCCATCTCTTCGGCCCTGCGGCCGGACCTTCGCATGATGATGCCGGCGAGCGGCGCTGGAATATCGAGCTGCGGCCTCCGGCAGGGCCTGGCGAGGTCATGGCGCTGCTGGAGCGGCGCAAGCGGGCTGACCCGGACCTGTGGATCGTCGAGGTCGAGGACAGGGCCGGCACGGCAGGACTCGCTGGCTCCGCTTAATTTATTGTTAACCATGATGTGGCCAGTCTCGTCTCAACCCGAGGAGATCCCGGAAGACATGCGATGCGAGCCCTGACTGACTGTGCTGTGATTGCGTTTCCCCAAGATCGAGTGCGGCCTGTCAGCGGTGACAGGGCGGCTCCGGCGGAAGTGTTGATCTTCAACGGTGTGCGGGTCGAGCGAATCTATGATCTCGCTGAGCGCCTGACACCGGGACGAACCCTGCCGGCATCGAATTCGGCAGGCCCTCAAGCCCGCAGTACCTGAGGCGTCTTTCCTGAACGTCACTGGCCTGACATGGCGGAACACCGCGATGCCGATATCAGGTCCGCGGCAGGCGCCCTGACGCCGGCGGACGGATCGGGATACCAGATGATCGCAAGCCCCTGCGCCACCGGAGACAGAACGGCCCAGCCGCTGGCAATGTCCTGGGTCTTGTCCGGGCCGGTCGCGCTCAGGATCTGCTCGGCCAGGCTGGGCGCGCGTGACAGCCGCAGCGTGAAACTGTCTGCCCCCGACTGGCGGTCATTCACGGAATAGATCACCTCGGCCTCGCTCGTATAGATGGTGGCGATCCACGGGCCATCCGGCATGGCAGCAGAGACTGCCACATCGCCTGCCATCAGATCGAACAGGCACATGCCTGTGACGCCACTGCGCGGCATGCCGGGGAACAGCCGCGCCTGTTCGCCTGGACTGAGCACGAAAAAGCTGTTGCGGCCATGATTTTGCGCAAGCGCAGCAAGCTCGCGGGAGAACAGCCAGCTGGGGAGATAAAGCGTGAAAGCCGCATGCGCGGCTGCAGCAAGGGCCAGGGCCACTGCTGCCCAGAAGGCATGGCGCTTCATGAGCAGCTCTCGCGGGTGAGCGTGAAGGGCGGCTGATTGGCGTCCCGCCCATCTTGCAACGCCCAGTAAACGAAGCTGAGATGCGGGCCTTGCGGCAGTTTCAGCCAATTGCCTGGCGCCGGCAGGCTGGAGGCAGTGATCGTGATCGACCCGTCGGCGGCGGCAAGCACCGATCCGCTGTGCATGCTGGCCTGGAGAGCGGCATCGGCGGTTCGCCCGGCAATCGCGCTCAGGCTCCACCATTCCGGCAACGGCTCTGCTGACGACAGGCGATAGGTGCAGCGTGGACTCAGCGCCTCGCCCTCGTCGTCGCTGCTGGCGATGGCTTCGCTGATCTGGCCGGGCGGCGGGGGTAGCCGGCCGGCGAGCAGGTCATGGCTGCGGGCGTAGACATCCGTCCTGGCGCCGAGGCCAGCCTTGCGCATCGACCATGCGCCGCTTCCGGAGAGCAGCTGATCGGCAGACTGCTGTATCATCAGGATGGCGCTGAAACAGCCTGCAGCCAGCCCGCCGACGATGTAGGTCGATGCCCAAATGAAACGCTGCATGGAATTCAGAAGATACGCTCGAAAAGCGTCTTGCGCTTTTTCTTCTTGGACTTCTTTTCCGGTGGCGGCAGATTTTCTTCCTCGCCGAACAGGCGTTCGAACACACGCGGGAAGGGGAGCCGCGGGTCAGGCTCGACATTGGCCCGTGGCAGCACCAGAGACTGCGGGCTGGCATCGGCCCGCTTGGCGGCTGCCGCCGCCGTTGCCGCCGTCGCAGCTGTGGCGGTGGCGGGCGTCGCCTCGAACAGGTCGAACATTCCGGTGAGAACGGTGTTCACGTCTTCGGCCGGTTGCGGCGCGAGGTCGGCTCCGAGTGCCTGATCCGTCTCGTCGCTCGGCGGAGCCGGCGACATGGCGGCAGGAGCGAGTGCCGCGGCGGCCAGCGCATAGGACTCGTCATAAGGCACACCGGCAAGTCCGATGGGTGGAAGGCCGCGCTCCGCTTCAACCATGATGCGCTTCCAGATGGGAGCCGGCAGGAGCCCGCCGGTCACCTCCTTCATCGGGGTGAAGTCGTCATTGCCGACCCATACGCCGGTCACGTAGTGGCCGGTGTAGCCAATGTACCAGGCGTCGCGGTAACCTTGGTTGGTGCCCGTTTTTCCGGCCTGGGGCGCGAAGCCCAGATCGGCGCGCCGGCCGGTGCCGGATTTCACCACGGCATTGAGCATGCCGTTGAGCTCGGCCACCTTCTCCTCCGGAAACACACGGCGCGGCTGCATCTCGATGCCAGAGGCGTGACGATAGAGCACGTCACCGTTGGCACGGCGGATTTCGAGCACGGCATAGGGCTGGGCTGCAAATCCGCCGGAGGCAAAGCTGATGTAGCCCGTGGTCAGATCAATGAGCGAGAGCGCACTGGTGCCAAGCACCATGGGCGCCCAGGTCTCAAGCACGCCGCGGATTCCGGCGAGATGCGCGGTGT
>NZ_JBIIDX010000097.1:0-13871 GCF_044238155.1 Aestuariivirga sp.
ATGTGCTGCGGCCCCCTGATCAGGTCGTCCCAGGCCACGGCTCGCCCATCGAGCCGGAAGCGCCAATGAGGCTTGCGGCCCTCGGCCTCGAGGCGGGCCCTGTCGTCGGCGGAAAGCTTCAGGGCGGCGCGATCATAGACAGGCGGGGCCCCGCGCGCCATCTGCCGCTTGCGGCGGCGGTCGAGTTCGTCAGCTGTTTCATAGCAGGGATAAAGGCGGCCTGAGGCGCGCAGCGCACCGGCCAGCTCGTCATAGCGGGCAAAGCGTTTCGATTGCCATTCGACGCGTTGCGAACGGATGCCGAGCCACTCCAGATCGGCGGCGATGCCATCGGCAAACTCCTGTGTGGAGCGCGCGGTATCGGTATCGTCATAGCGCAGCACGAACTGGCCGCCGGACTTGAGTGCAAACAGCCAGTTGAGAATGGCGGTGCGGGCATTGCCGATGTGAATGCGCCCGGTGGGCGAGGGCGCGAAGCGGACGACGGTCATGTCAGCGCCCGTCCCGGAAGGCGTTGGTGATGGGGTAGCGCCGGTCACGCCCGAAATTGCGCCGGGTGATCTTGACACCGGGCGCGGCCTGCCGGCGCTTGTATTCGGCCACGTAGAGCATGTGCTGCACGCGCCGCACCAAAGCCTCGTCATAGCCCGATCCGGCCACAATCTCGGCGACCGGCATCTCATGCTCGACCAGACCCTCGAGGATCACGTCGAGAACCTCATAGGGCGGCAGCGAGTCCTGATCCGTCTGATCGGGGCGCAGCTCCGCCGAAGGCGCGCGGGTGATGATACGCTCCGGGATCACCCGGTCCTGCCTGTTGCGCCAGTTGGCCAGGCGATAGACCTCGGTCTTGTAGACATCCTTGATCGGGTTGTAGCCGCCGTTCATGTCGCCATAGAGGGTTGCATAGCCCACCGACATCTCAGACTTGTTGCCGGTTGTCAGAACCATCGAGCCAAACTTGTTGGAGATGGCCATCAGGATCACGCCGCGGCTGCGCGACTGGAGGTTCTCTTCTGTGATGCCGGGCGGCGTTCCCTCGAACAAAGGGCCGAGTGCGGCGAGAAAGCCTTCGACTGGCTGCTTGATCGGCACCACGTCATAGCGCACGCCCAGAAGTCTGGCGCATTCCTCGGCATCTACGAGGCTTTCGCGGCTGGTGTAGGCATAGGGCAGCATCACGCAATGCACCTTGTCCTTGCCGAGCGCATCAACCGCCATGGCCGCGACCACGGCTGAGTCGATGCCGCCTGACAGTCCCAATACCACGCCGGGAAACCTGTTCTTCAGCACATAGTCGCGCAGGCCCAGAACGCAGGCATTCCAGGTTTCCTCTTCCTTTTCCGGCAGCGGCTCGATCTCGCCCGGCATGCAGTGCCAGCCGTCTGGCCCGCGCTGCCATTCGGTGAGTGCGATCTGCTCCCGGAACATTGGCAATTGCCAGGCCAGCGAACGGTCGGCATTGATGATGAATGACGCGCCGTCGAACACGAGCTCGTCCTGGCCACCCACCTGATTGAGATAGGCCATCGGCAGGCCGGTCTCGGTGACGCGTGCGACGACGAGGTTCAGGCGCACGTCATCCTTGTTGCGTTCGAAGGGTGAGCCATTTGGCACGAGAAGGATTTCCGCCCCGGTCTCCGACAGGGTCTCGCAGGTTTCCGCCGTCCAGATATCCTCGCAGATCGGAACGCCAAGCCGCACCCCCTTGAAGGCAATGGGGCCGGGCGCGGGACCGGGGTCGAAGACGCGCTTTTCGTCAAACACGCCATAGTTGGGCAGGTCGAACTTGTGGCGCAGGGTCTCGATCCGGCCATTGGCCAGAAGCGCCACTGAATTGTGCAGCTTGCCATTCTCGCGCCAGGGCAGGCCGATCAGGATGGCGGGGCCGCCGGCCGTGTCGCGGGCCAGTGATTCGACGGCTTCGCGGCAGGCATCCACGAAAGATGGCCGCAGCACCAGGTCTTCCGGCGGGTAGCCGCAGATGAACAGTTCTGGAAACAGGATAAGGTCTGCCTCCGGCGCCTCCCAGAGCACTTCGCGGGCCCGTGCGAGATTCTCGCCGATCGCTCCCAGAGTGGGGTTCACCTGGGCGAGCGCGATGATGAGCTTGTCGGTCATGAGTGTCTTGTAGCGGAACAAGGAGTGGCCTTCAATTGCGTGGCGTTGACGGCGCATCATCAATGCGGGAGAAGGGTAGTCAGATAACCTGTGCCGAAATCAGGGATTGCCTGCCATGCGCCTCGAGAATGAGAAGCCGGACTATGACAGCATCGAGGATCGTCGTGGCCAGGGCGGGGGCTTTCGCGTTCCGGGTGGCGGCCGCGGCCGGCGTATCGTCATCCCGATGGGCGGGCAGCGGGCCGGTGGCTTCAGTCTCAAGACGATCGTGTTTCTCGTCATCCTATATTTCGTCCTGAAGCTGATGGGAATCGATCTGCTGCAGGAGTTCAATCAGCCTGGCGGGCCAGCGCCGCGGGGCGGAAGTGACAGCTCGATCACCATTCCCGGCACTCGGCTCGACACGGCGCCCGATCAGGGCGCCTCCACCGGGCCAGGCACCGGCAAGGCCAATGTCCAGACGGCTGACGCGGGCAAAGAGTTCGTCGCCCGCGTCCTCGGGTCCAGCAATCGGGTGTGGACGGGCATTTTCCAGCAGTTGGGTGAAACCTACGCCAAGCCGAAGCTTGTTCTGTTCAATGGCGATGTACAGTCGGCCTGTGGCATGGCGCAGTCAGCGATGGGACCTTTCTATTGTCCGCCTGACAAGATGATCTACATCGATCTCAGTTTCTATGAGGACATGAAGAACTCACTTGGTGCGCCCGGCGATTTTGCCCAGGCCTATGTGATCGCCCACGAGGTCGGCCATCACGTCCAGAACCTGTTCGGTATCGCCAGCGCAGTTGCCGCAAAACGCATGCGATCCTCCGAGGCTGAGGGCAATGCCCTTTCGGTACGCCTGGAGTTGCAGGCAGATTGTCTGGCTGGAATTTGGGCTGCCGAAGCCAGTGCGTCTGCCAATCTCCTCGAGGATGGCGACATCGAGGAAGGCCTCAATGCGGCGTCTGCAATTGGTGATGATCGATTGCAGCGCCGCTCCCAGGGCTATGTGGTGCCAGAATCCTTCACCCACGGCAGTTCCGAACAGCGGGTGCGCTGGTTCAAGCGCGGGCTTCAGGCGCAGAGCCTCAGCGATTGCGACACCTTCAGCACGGACAGTCTCTGAGCTGAGCCGGTATTGACCAAAATCAAGGTGCCGACCTGGTTTCCCGCCTAAGGCTTGTCCACCGTCGTGACAACGGCAGACACTGGAGGGATGGATGAGCAAGAAGATTCTCTGCGCCACGGATGGCACCGATCATTCCGCGCATGCCATTGAGCTGGCGGCGCAGTTGGCTGCGAAGATGGGCGCGAAGCTAGCCATTTGCGCGGTCAATGTCGCACACGGCGGGGCCCGCGGCCCGCTGATCTACCACTGGGAAGACGATCAGGTGAAGAAGCTGCTTGATTCGGCCGCTGCTGCCGCGCGCAAGGCGGGTGCGCACGCGGTCGAGGAGGTGGCGCTCAGGAGCCGTGAAGCATCGGCCGCCATCGTGCACTATGCAGAGGAAAACGGGTTTGATCACATCGTGGTCGGCACCGGCGACAAGCGCGGTGTCTCTCGGCTCGTTCTGGGGTCGGTCGCCGCCGATGTGGCTGGCCGTGCCCACTGCAGCGTGACCATCGCCCGCTGAGGCGGGGTTCGCTCTTGTGCATCGCTCTGGCTTGGCGCAAATAGCGGCGGGGCCAGAGGGTGCTTGGGCGTGAGCGGAGACCGCGAAATCCTGCAGAAGTTGTTTGCGGTCGCCGTCGATGCGGCCAATCCTGTCATGGCGGTTGCGCGCAATCTGCCCGCACCGCCCCGGGGCCGGACGGTTGTCATCGCGGCGGGCAAGGCGGCCATTCCGATGGCAGCAGCAGTGGAGGCGAACTGGCAGGGTCAGCTGGAGGGCCTGGTCATCGCGCCGCATGGCTATGACCATGATCTGAGCCGTCTCGAGATCATGCATGCCAGCCATCCGGTGCCGGACCAGTCCAGCCTGGTTGCTGCCGACAGGGCCCTGGCGCTGGCTGCTACGCTGGGCCCAGATGATCTTTTGATCGCGTTGATTTCGGGAGGGGCGTCGGCGCTGATGTCGAAGCCCGTGCCCGGCATTTCGATTGCCGAGAAATTTGCCCTCGTGAAGGCGGTGCTGGGCTGCGGAGCCAACATTGCCGAGCTGAATTGCGTGCGCAAGCAGATCTCCGCCATCAAGGGCGGGCGGCTGGCGCGGGCAGCCGGATGCGCCCGCATTCATACGCTCGCCCTCTCGGATGTGCCGGGCGATGATCCCGCCATCATCGGCTCTGGCCCGACGGTGGCCGATCCCACCCGCAAGGCAGATGCGCGCGCCATACTCGAGCGTTATCGCGTGCCGGTGCCGGCGGCCGTGCGCGATTGGCTTTCCAGCCCTGATGAAGACCGAGGCATTCTCAGTCCCCTCCTGGAAACCCGCGTGATTGTCTCTCCGCACCAGTCATTCGCGGCTGTGCGCCGCGAGGCGGCTGCGATGGGGCTCAATGTGCTTTATCTCGGCGACCGGATCGAGGGCGAGGCGCGCGATGTGGCCAAGGTGCACGCCGCCATTGCGCTCGAAATCGCTGCCCGTGGCGAACCCGCCCGCAAGCCATGTTTATTGCTCTCTGGCGGCGAGACCAGCGTCACGGTGCGCGGCAGGGGCCGGGGTGGCCGCAACGTCGAATTCCTGCTGGCTCTGGCCATTGCGCTGTCTGGTTCCCAGTCCATGCATGCGCTCGCTGCCGACACAGACGGCATTGATGGCATGGAACCGATCGCCGGGGCCTGGATCGGACCTGACAGTCTCGACCGGGCACGCGCCCTCGGACTCGATCCCATGTCCTTTCTGGCCAACAATGATGCCCACAGCCTGTTCGAAAGGCTGGGCAAACAGTTAGTCACTGGCCCCACTCACACGAATGTCAATGATTTTCGTGCCATCTTGATCCGCTGATCGCTGCGCTCCTTATTCCACTTTTGCGAACTCGTTTCACATGTTAGCCTTCGCCCTCCCGGGCCATCGGAAGCCCGGCAGGGCGAAGTGACAGGGAGAGTCCGCAAACCATGGGCCGTCTCACGACACATGTTCTCGACACGGCCGCAGGCAAGCCCGCCGCCGGGTTGAGGATCGAACTTTTCCGGCTCGGTGACACGGACCCGCTTCGCACCCTGACGACCAATCCTGATGGCCGTGCCGATGCGCCGCTGCTCGAAGGTGAGAGTCTCGCGGCTGGTCAGTATGAGTTGCGCTTTCATGCGGGCGATTACCTGCGGGCCCAGGGAACACGGCTCCCTGAGCCAGCCTTTCTCGATGTCATTCCCGTTCGGTTCGGCATTGCCGATGCGACGGCGCATTATCATGTGCCGCTGCTGCTTTCGCCTTACGGCTATTCCACCTATCGCGGAAGCTGACAGCCAATGACACGGCGTTCGTCCATCCGTTTTCTGCGTCGCGGTGAGGTCGTCGAAGTGGCCGATGTGCCGCCGATGCGCACGGTCCTCGACTACCTCAGACTGGATCTGCGCGAGCGCGGCACCAAGGAAGGCTGCAATGAGGGTGATTGCGGCGCCTGTACGGTAGCGCTGGGCAGCCTGCGTGATGGCCGCGTCGTCTATCAGCCCGTCAATGCCTGCATTCTGCTTCTCGGGCAGCTCGATGGCAAGGAGTTGGTCACCGTCGATGACCTGTCCCGAGATGGCCGGCTCCATCCGGTGCAGCAGGCGATGGTTGACCATCATGGTTCGCAGTGCGGCTTCTGCACGCCAGGTTTCATCATGGCGCTCTTTGCCCTGTATCACGCCGGGCATGCACCGACCCGCGAGGAGATCGTCTCGCATCTTGCGGGCAATCTCTGCCGCTGCACCGGCTACCGGCCGATCGTTGCCGCAGCAGAGGCCTGTTGCTCCGGCACGGCGGCTGACGGTTGGGCGCGGGGCGCGGTGGCGGCCGCAAGAACCCTGGCAGCGCTCAATGACGGCACAGATCTATTCGTCGGCACGCCGGACAGTTTCATCGCCAGGCCGGCTCAGGCTGAAACGCTTGCCCAGTTGGCCGCCAGCCATCCGGATGCCGTCATCGTGTCGGGCGCGACCGATGTCGGGCTGTGGATCACCAAGCAGCTGCGCGACCTTCCCAAGATCATCCTGACCGGAGGCGTCACCTCGCTGCATGCCGTGGCTGAACGCCGTGACCATGTCGCGATCGGCGCTGCGGCGACCTATGAAGAAGCCTCGGAGGCGCTCGCCGCCATTGATCCGGACATCGGTGATGTGCTGTCGAGGCTTGGTTCGACTCAGGTGCGGGCCTCGGGCACGGTGGGCGGCAACATTGCCAATGGCTCGCCCATCGGCGACATGCCGCCGATGCTGATCGCCCTCGGCGCCACGCTGACACTGCGCCAGGGCCATCAAGAGCGCACGCTGCCGCTCGAGCAGTTCTTCATCGCCTATGGCCGCCAGGATCGTGCGCCGGGGGAGCTGGTCTGGCGCATTGACGTGCCAAGGCTGAATACGGATGAGGCCTTTCGGGCCTACAAGATCTCCAAGCGCTTCGATCAGGATATTTCAGCTGTGATGGCGGCCTTCAAGTTCCGGCTCGACGGCCGGCGCATCGCATCGGCCCGGATCGCCTGCGGTGGCATGGCGGCAACCCCGAAGCGAGCCGCACGGGCCGAGGCAGCTCTTGTCGGGGTTTCGCTCGATAGCCCTGCAGACTGGCAGGCGGCGCTCGATGGGCTGAATGCCGACTATGCGCCAATATCGGACATGCGCGCATCGGCGACCTATCGCATGCAGGTCGTGCAGGGCCTGCTGCGCAAGGCGCTGATGGAGCTGGCGGGGCATAAGGCCACGCGGCTTCTGGGCGCGCGCGGAGTGCTGGCCTCATGACCGCAAAGCGCCGCAGTCCGAAGCCTGTAACCGTCGGCAAGACCTTGGTCCATGACAGCGCCGCACTGCATGTGCAGGGAAGCGCGGTTTACGTGGATGACATCCGTGAGCCTGAAGGCCTCGTGCATGTCTATCCCGGATTCGCAGGCGACGCGGCACGCGGCACGATCACCGCGCTTGATCTTGCCGCGGTCAGGTCAGCGGCTGGTGTCATCGCGGTGCTGACCGCGCGTGATATCCCGGGCGTCAACGACTGCAGCCCGTCGGTTGGGGGCGACCCGATTCTTGCCGATGGCGAGATCATCTATCATGGCCAGCCGGTCTTCGCGGTGGTGGCTGAAACGCGCGAGGCCGCCCGGCGTGCAGCGAGGCTCGCGAAGATCGGGGTTGTTGTGGAGGCGCCCGCGGTCACGATCGAGGACGCTTTGGCTCAAGACACCCGGGATGTGGGCGAGCCCTATGCCTTTGTTCGCGGCGATGCTGCAAAGGCAGTCGGGGCGGCGCCGCACCGGCTATCGGAAAGTTTCCGAATCGGCGGGCAGGAGCATTTCTATCTCGAAGGCCAGGTGAGCCTGGCGGTGCCTGAGGAACATGGCGGCATGACCGTGCATTGCTCCACCCAGCACCCGTCCGAGGTGCAGCACCTGGTTTCGCACATGCTGCATGTTCCCGCCGCGCGGGTCACGGTGGAGTGCCGGCGCATGGGCGGGGCGTTTGGCGGCAAGGAGAGCCAGGCGGCGCAGTGGGCCTGCCTCGCTGCGCTCGCCGCGCAGGTGACTTGCCGCCCCGCCAAGTGCCGCCTTGATCGCGATGAAGACATGATCATGACTGGCAAGCGCCATGACTTCCGTGTTGATTACAAGGCGGGCTTCGACCGGCGCGGGCGCTTGCTGGGTGTTGATGCCGATCTGCTCGCACGCTGCGGCTGCTCGGCCGATCTCAGCAATGCGATCTGCGACCGGGCCATGTTCCACGCCGACAACGCCTATTTCTATCCCGCCGCCCGCATTGCCACGCGCCGCCTGCGCACCCACACGGTCTCAAACACCGCCTTCCGGGGTTTTGGCGGGCCGCAGGGCATGCTGTTTGCCGAGCGGATGATGGAGGCAATCGCGATTGAGACCGGGCAGGACGCGCTCGACGTGCGGAAGATCAATCTCTACGGCGGCAAGCGCGTCACCACGCCCTATGGCATGAAGGTCGGGGATAACATCGCGCCCGAGATCATCGCCCGGCTCGAAAAGACCTCTGACTATCGTGCCCGGCGCCGCGAGATTGCGGCCTTCAATGCCGAAAACCCGATCCTTCGCAGGGGACTGTCGCTGACGCCAGTCAAGTTCGGCATTTCCTTCACACTCACCCATCTCAACCAGGCTGGCGCGCTTGTGCATGTCTATACCGATGGTTCGGTGCATCTCAACCATGGCGGCACCGAAATGGGGCAGGGGCTCTACACCAAGGTGGCGCAGGTGGTTGCCGAAGAGTTCGGGATCGACGCCTCGGCTGTCCGGATCACTGCCACGACCACTGGCAAGGTGCCGAACACCTCGGCAACGGCAGCCTCTTCGGGCGCCGACCTCAACGGCATGGCGGCGCGCCAGGCGGCGGCCATCATCCGTGGCAGGCTCACGGATTTTGCCTCCAGGCGCTGGAAGACCCCCAAGAGCAGGATTCGTTTCTTAGGCGGTCAGGTGCTGGTCGGCAACCGTGCCGTGGGTTTCGGCGAACTGGCGCGTCTTGCCCACATGGGGCGGATTTCCCTCTCCGCGACCGGCTTCTATGCGACGCCGAAGATCGCCTGGGACCGGGCCAGAGCCAAAGGCCGGCCATTCTTTTATTTTGCCTATGGCGCAGCCTGTTCCGAGGTCCTGATCGATACGCTGACCGGAGAGATGAAGCTGCTTCGCGCCGATCTCCTTCATGACGTGGGCCTATCGCTCAACCCCGGCATCGACATAGGCCAGGTTGAGGGTGGATTTGTGCAGGGCATGGGCTGGCTCACCACGGAAGAGCTTGTCTATGACGCCAAGGGCCGCCTGCGCACCCATGCGCCGGCAACCTACAAGATTCCGTGTGCATCCGACGTGCCGGCTGACTTCCGCGTGGCGCTGCATCAGTCCGGCGGCAACAAGGAAGACACGATCTACCGCTCCAAGGCGGTTGGCGAGCCGCCGCTGATGCTTGGCATTTCGGTCTGGACGGCGGTGTTCGATGCCATCGCGAGCCTCCGGCCGCAGCGCATCCCGCCGCTCGATGCTCCGGCCACGCCCGAGGCGATCCTGCGCGCTGTCAGGGCCATGACGGAATGAATGTCTGGGCTCTCATCGCAGGGGCCATTGCCAGGCAGGGCTCCTGTGCAATGGTCAGTGTGATCCGCACCGAGGGCTCTGCGCCGCGCGAGGCAGGCGCGCGCATGGTGGTCAGTGCCGAGGGCTTTCACGGCACCATCGGCGGTGGTGCTCTCGAATGGAAGGCGCTTGCAGCGGCCCAGGGCCTTCTCGGCAAGCCGCGTCAGGTGAAGCTCATGCATCAGTCGCTCGGCCCCGATCTCGGCCAGTGCTGCGGCGGGCGCGTCTCGCTGGCCATCGAAAGCTTTGATGCAGCGTATCTGCCGGAGGTCGAGGCCAATGCCGCGCGCGAGGCGCTTGGTTCATTCGTGCTGGCAGGCCGCATTCCCGGGATCGACGCCGTTGAACAGTTTGGGGCTTGCCACCGCCAGGTTCTGGTGTTTGGCGCGGGTCACGTGGGGCGCGCCCTGATCCTGGCGCTTGCATCCCTGCCCTTTGACGTGATCTGGGCCGATCCGCGTCGCGAGAGCTTTCCTGCTGCCATGCCACAGAACGTCTCCGGATTTGCCGGACATCCGCTGGAGGTCGTCGCCAGCGCCAGGCCCGGGGCGCTTGCCTTCATCATGACTCACTCGCACGCGCTCGATCTGGAGCTTGCGGCAGCGGCGCTTCGCAACCCCGCCATTGCGGAAGTTGGGGTGATCGGCAGCGCCACCAAGCGCGCACGCTTTGAAAGGCGCCTTCGTGAGGCCGGCGTGGACCCGGCCAGGATCAATGCCATGATCTGTCCCATCGGCATGGGCGGTATTCGCTCCAAGTTGCCGGCCGCCATCGCAATTTCTGTGGCCGGTCAGGTGATTGCCCTTGATGAGGCATTGTCAGCCCCTGCCTGCCAAGGCATGGTGCAGAGGGGAATCGTCGGCTGAACCATGACTTATCTTCTCGAAGCCCTGAACATCACAAAGGTCTTCGGCACGCTGAAGGCCAATGATGATGTCACGCTGCGGGTGAAGCACGGTGAGATTCACGCCTTTCTCGGTGAGAACGGGGCGGGCAAATCGACGCTCGTCAAGATGATCTACGGCGCGTTGCAGCCCACAACCGGCGAATTCCGCTGGATGGGCAAGCCCGTGAGCGTGCCCAATCCCGCGGCGGCTCGGAAACTCGGCATCGGCATGGTGTTCCAGCATTTCTCGCTGTTCGAGGCGCTGACGGTCGCGGAGAACATCGCGCTCGCCATGCCCGGCGCCTTCGACATGAATGTGCTTTCGGCGCGCATCGCCAGTGTCTCGCGCGATTATGGCCTGCCGCTGCCGCCCACGGCGGTGGTGGCCGATCTCTCGGTGGGCGAGCGCCAGCGCATCGAGATCGTGCGCTGCCTGCTGCAGGAGCCCAAACTGCTGATCATGGACGAGCCCACCGCGGTGCTGACCCCGCAGGAGGCGAACCAGCTGTTCGTCACCCTGCAGCGCCTCGCCTCCGAGGGCTGCGCGGTGATCTATATCAGCCACCGGCTGGAGGAGGTGAAGCGGCTCTGCCACAACGCCACCATCCTGCGCCATGGCAAGGTGGTGGCCAATGTCGATCCCACGCAGGAGACGGCGGCCAGTCTCGCGCGGCTCATGGTGGGTGGCGACATTCATGTGGTGCGGGCCGCCGAACGCGGCGCCGCCGGGTTGCCGCGCCTCAGGCTCGATGGCCTGCGGCTTCCCGCCGACGGGCCCTTCGCGGTGGCGCTCAAGAACATCTCGCTTGATGTGCGGGCCGGCGAAGTGGTGGCGATCGCCGGGGTGGCCGGTAACGGCCAGGCGGAGCTTTTCGACGCGGTATCGGGCGAGCGGCGGCTCGAGTCCGCCGCCATGCTGGCAATCGATGGCAAGCCGGTGGGCCGCGACGGCGTCAATGCCCGGCGCACGCTGGGCGCTGCCTTCGTGCCGGAGGAACGCCTGGGCCATGGCGCGGTGCCGGGCTTTACCCTATCTCAGAACGTGGTGCTGACCCGCCACGCCACGGACCCGGCGCTGGTGCGCTCCGGCTGGCTGAGCAGCGCCGCCGCGTCTGACATCAGCGCGCGCGTCTGCCAGGATTTCGATGTGCGCAAAGGCAAGCCTGATCCGGAAGCGCGGTCGCTCTCCGGCGGCAATCTGCAGAAATTCGTGGTCGGCCGCGAGCTGGACCGTAAGCCTGGCCTGCTGGTGGTGAACCAGCCGACCTGGGGGGTTGATGCCGGCGCCTCGGCCACCATCCGCCAGGCCATCGTCGATCTGGCGCGGCAGGGCTCGGCGGTGCTGGTCATCAGCCAGGACCTCGACGAGATTTTCGAGATCGCCGGCCGCATCGCCGTCATCTCGCGCGGCGAATTGTCGGAGGCCTATGCCGCGGGCGATCTGACCGCCGAAAAGATCGGCCTCCTGATGGCCGGCGCGCATGAAGCGAAGGAGCACGCCCATGCGGCTGGTGCTTGAAAAGCGCCCCGAGCGCTCGGCCGGCATGGCGCTACTCTCGCCCATCATAGCGCTCACGCTCACGGTGATTGCGGGTGGAATGATCTTCGCCCTGCGTGGCCTTGACCCGTTCGAGGCGCTCTACATCTATTTCGTCGAGCCGCTCACCCAGGACTGGGCCCGCGAGCAGCTGATCGTGAAGGCGACCCCGCTCGTGCTGATCGGCGCTGGGCTGGCGGTCAGCTATTCGGCCAATGTGTGGAACATCGGCGCTGAAGGGCAGTTCGTTATCGGTGCGCTGCTCGCTGGCATGATCCCGGTCTTTTTCACCGGCTGGCAGACGCCCGAAGTAATGGTGGTGATGCTGGCGCTGGGTGTCATCGGCGGCATGGCCTGGGCGGCAATTCCGGCATTCCTCAAGACCCGCTTCAGCGCCAACGAGATCCTTACCTCGCTGATGCTGGTCTATGTGGCGCAGTATATCTTCGACTGGCTGGTGCGCGGGCCGTGGCGTGACCCGCAGGGCTTCAACTTCCCCAAGACCGTGAATTTCGATGGCTGGCAGCTGCTGCCGCGCTGGGGCGAGATCCATCTCGGCGCGCTGTTCGCGCTCATTGCGGCATTCGCCCTGTTCCTGATGATGTCGCGCATGCTGAGAGGCTTCGAGCTCAAGGTGCAGGGCGCCGCGCCGCGGGCCGGACGCTTCGCCGGGTTCTCCGGGGCCGGGGCGGTGATGTTCTGCTTTCTGCTGAGCGGCGCGCTGGCCGGGCTCGCCGGCGCCTGTGACGTGATGGGCCTTTCCGGCCAGCTCCAGACGCCTTACGCGCCGAACTACGGCTTCGTCGCGATCATTGTCGCCTTCCTCGGCCGGTTGAACCCGCTGGGCGCCATTGTCGCCGGCCTGCTGCTGGCGCTGAGCTTCATGGGCGGAGAAAACGTGCAAGTGGTGCTCGGCATTTCCGATAAGATCGCCAAGGTGTTCCAGGGCATCCTGCTGTTCTTCCTGCTCGCCTGCGACACCTTGATCCTCTATCGCGTGCGCTTCGAATCCACCCGCCAGCCGGCGGCGCGGACGGCGGGGTAGGGCCATGGATCCGAGTGTTATCTTCATCATCCTCACCGCGGCGACACCGCTTCTGTTCGCGGCGATCGGCGAGCTTGTGGTGGAGCGCTCCGGCGTTTTGAACCTGGGCGTGGAGGGCATGATGATCATGGGCGCGGTCATGGGCTTCGGGGCGGCGCTGTGGACCGGTTCGCCCTGGCTCGGGCTCCTGGCCGCCGTTGCGGCGGGCATGGCGATGTCGCTGCTCTTCGCCTTTCTGACCCTCACGCTCGTTTCGAACCAGGTGGCCACCGGTCTGGCGCTCACGCTGCTGGGACTTGGCCTTTCGGGCCAGATCGGCGAGGCCTTCGTCGGCCAGCCCGGCGTCAAACTGCCGAGCTTCGCCGGCATCGACCCGCTCATTCCGTTCGCCGTGGCGCTCACCTGGGGCGTTTCGTACATGCTGTTCCGCACCAAGGCCGGCCTGATCATCCGGGCGGTGGGCGACAGCCACGCCTCGGCCCATGCGCTGGGCTATAATGTCATTGCCGTCCGTTATCTCTGCGTGCTGTTCGGCGGCGCCTGCGCGGGGCTGGGCGGCGGCTATCTGTCGCTGGTCTACACCCCGCAATGGATCGAGAACATGACCTCGGGCCGCGGCTGGATCGCGCTGGCGCTGGTGGTTTTCGCCTCCTGGCTGCCCTGGCGGACGCTGCTCGGTGCCTATCTTTTCGGCACAATCTCGATCCTGGCCTTCCTGGTCCAAACAAAAGCTTGGGGAATCCCATCGCAGTTCTTGTCTTCGCTGCCCTATATCGTCACCATTGTGGTTCTCGTGATCATCTCCGGCAACCGGATGATGATGAGAAAAAATACGCCGGCCTCCCTGGGCCAGCCGTTTGTGCCTGACCGTTGAGAAATACGACTGAAAAAGGAGACGTCAAACATGAAGAAACTGCTCTTGTCGGCTGCGGCCGCTGTGTTCGGCCTCGCGGCCGCCATGACCTCGGCGGAGGCCAAGACCAAGGCCTGCTGGGTCTATGTCGGCCCGATCGAGGACTTCGGCTGGACCTTCCAGCATCACCAGGGCCTGCTCGCGGTGGAAGCCG
>NZ_JBIIDX010000213.1:0-3940 GCF_044238155.1 Aestuariivirga sp.
TCACGGTTTCGCCGGTGCTGACCCCCGGGGTCATCATCGGCATCTCCACCGTGATCTTCTGGAAGGACATGATGGGCCTGACCGACTTCACCAAGGCGACCTTCTACAAGGGCATCATCCTGGCCATTCTCGGCCAGTCGAGCTTTGTGGCGGCCTATGCGCTGTTGATCATCATGGCGCGGCTGCAGCGCTTCGACCGCGCCCAGGAGGAGGCGGCCCTCGACCTTGGCGCCTCGCATCCGCAGGTGTTCTGGCACATATTGCTGCCGTTCCTGAAGCCCGCGATGATCTCGGCTGCGGTCATCGCATTCCTCTCAAGCTTCGAGAACTACAACACCACGACCTTCGCCATCCTCGCCGACAAGACGCTGGTGACCGTGCTCGCAGGCGAGGTGCGCCAGGGCACCACGCCCGCGCTTTCAGCGCTGGCCGTCATCATCATCGGTCTGTCGCTTGCCGGCGCCATCATCTACGAGGTGATGAAGCGGCGCGAGGAACGTGCCGCCGAACGCGCCAAGGAAAACGCCAAGCTCGCCGAGCGCAGCGACCTCGGCGAGGCGGCCGCCGCAGGCCTGAAGTAGAAGGCAATCGCCGCGCGAGTGCGATGCTGCATGAAACCGGCTCTGGCGTTCCTCAACAAAACTTGAGCCTATGCCACATTTTTCTTTTTGTCGACGAAAACAATCGGTGGAGTAAACTGCGAAGCATAGGCTTGGTTGATGTCGGCTTCCATGAGTGTCCAGCATATTCGCCATTCAAATGACTTACGAGGTTAGTCTCAAGTGCGACTTCTTTTTGTTCATGCTCATCCAGTTGTTGAGAGTTTCAACACTGCCCTGTTCAGGGCAAGTGTAGAGACTGCCCGGCTCAAGGGGCATGATATCAGAACGCTTGATCTTCATGCTGAGGGGTTTAACCCGGTGATGAGTGCTGATGAGCGTCGTAGTTACACGGACAGCGATCAGCTTCCATCCGATATCGTTCATCATATTGAGGCGCTGCAATGGGCCGAGGGTCTCATATTGGTCTACCCCACCTGGTGGTACGCGCAGCCTGCCATTCTAAAGGGTTGGTTTGACAGGGTCTGGCGACCTGGGATCAGCTTTACCCTGCGAACACGTACTGAGCCGATGCGTCCTGCGCTTACCGGTATGCGCCTTATCGGGGTCATCACGACCTTTGGCGCACCATGGTGGTTTTGGAGGTTTGTCATAGGCAGCCCTGGCCACAAGATCGTTCTGAGAGGACTTCGGTTTTGCACAGCTCCACGGACAAAGACTTTCTGGATGGGTCTGCATGAAATGGATGGACAGACCAAAGCAACCCGCCATCGCTACTTGCAGCGAGTCAGAGCGCGGATCGCCCGCATCCCTCTTTGAGACGGCCACACTATCAATAACTGGACGGGCAGACCACAAGAGGAGGTGATCTGACAAAGCTCTGGCGCTATCTATAGATCTTTCCAGGACTCAATCAGATTAGCCATCAAAATCGTCCTCATTCCGGGAGAACCAAGGCCGTACTGCTGCATGGACCTGCAATTCGCCTGGTTTTTCCGTTGCCTGTCTGGCTTGCGCCGAGCCGCCTGAACAGGGCAGTATGATGACCATGCGAGCCGAGAAAATTGACGAACCTGTGTTTTCCGTAGGACGACCACGGTCACACCCCACTTTTGATTTCGAAACTCGGTCAGGCGAGCGACCATGAAGTATCTTCCACCCCTGAATTGCATACGGTCCTTCGAAGCTTCGGCGCGGCACCTCAGCTTCACCCGGGCCGCCGAGGAACTTCGCATGACCCAGGCGGCGGTGTCTGGTCATGTCCGGATGCTTGAGCAGTTCATCGGTCGGCCGCTATTCTACCGAGCTCCACGCAGTCTGACTTTGACTGAGGTTGGGGCCGCCTACCTGCCAGCTGTACAGCGGTCGTTGTCACAAATTGATCTGGCAACAGGTCAGGTGCAAACGGTCCGCCATCGTAAGCAGATTGCCATCTCCAGCCCTGCCAGTCTTGCCACCAACTGGCTGCCCCAGCGCTTGCGGAGTTTTCGCGATCAGTTCCCAGAAGTTGAAGTTACCGTCCATGCAACTATATGGTCTGAAACGACGGAACAGGTGGTCGACCTGCGGATTGCGCCGCGTCATGTAAGCCAGCCACTCATTGGCCAGAGTCTGGGTGAGGAGCGACTAGCCATGGTTTGCTCTCCTGACTTTTTGAGGGGCCCTGATGCCATGACATCGCCCGCGGATGTTCACCGCAAGGGACTGATACATATTCTCAATCGGCAGGAGCTTTGGCAGGCGTTCGCGCACCATCATGGTATTCCTGAGCTTCCACTGGTGCAGGGATTGAAGAGCGACAGTTCCAACGTAGCCCTGGAAATGGCGGCTGCAGGACTCGGCTGCGCCGTCACACTGGCATCGCTGGCAGATATCCAATTGCAACGTGGCCTACTTGTTGAACCTTTTCCTGCCGATATTCCAAGCGGCTGGGGCTATGATCTGCGCCCTGGTGAGTTGCCACCGACTTGGGCGAGCGAAAGGCTATCTGCTCATCTGGTAGATTCGGTTTAGCCTCAAGCAGACGCCAAAGATCTTTACTGAGGCGAAGCCGTTTAAATCCAGTGGTACAAAAGAAAATCATGCGCCTGGCCATTGTTTTCCTTTTGCCACTCTGGTTGGGGATTATCTTAACCTCGAACCTGGCAGCGCTGAAACCGATGTGACCGCCAGGAGGTCCCATGACGATTGAACTCGTGTTCGCACCCGGGAACACTGCAAGAAGCCGATATCTGGCCCGTGCGCGATCCAATCCTAATCCTGCCGTCGCACTGCTTCCCGACTATACACCAGCACCGGGCCTTAGCCCATGACCCGTATTGATGATTTGATCAATGCCCTGGGCTCGATTCCTTATGAGACGAACCCCAAGCTTGTGGCGCAGCGGAGTCGAGACTTCTATTGGTACTCGCCTATCCTGAAGCGGCAACTTGATGGGGTGACGGGAGATATCATCGTATCCCCGCGCAGCGAAGCGGAAGTCATCGCAGCGATGTCAGCCTGTTTCCGGTTGGATATCCCTGTGACACCACGAGGTGGTGGTACAGGAAACTATGGCCAGGCCATGCCGCTCTCGGGCGGCGCTATTCTCGATCTGCGCAGCTTGAACCGTATCGTTAGCATAGAGCCTGGCAGAGTTTCGGTCGAGTCAGGCGCCGTAATCCACGACATCGACGACGCCACACGCAGCCATTCCGCCCAGGAACTACGCATGCATCCGTCAACTGCCCGCAACGCTACAATCGGTGGCTTTGTCGCCGGAGGGTCAGGTGGTGTCGGCTCCATACGCTGGGGGACCTTGCGAGATCCCGGCAATGTCATCAGCGCGCGCGTCGTCACCATGGAGGCGCAGCCCCAGCTACTCACTCTGAGCGGCTATGATCTTCACAAGGTTATTCATGCTTATGGCACGAATGGCATTATAACAAGCCTCGATCTGCCTCTGACTGCTGCCTATGACTGGATCGACATGCTCATCACCCATGGCGACTGGTTGCGGATCAATGGTTTTGCGGACACACTTGCGTGCCACGATGGCATATTACTGAAGCAACTCTGCACGATTGAGGCTCCGACGCCTCACCGGTATTTCGTAAGGCACCAAAAGTTTCTTTCACCCCGTGACCACGTCATTGTCATTATGGTAGCGCCTCATGCCATCTCTTCTCTTGAGGCGCTCTGCCGACAGGAGCGCATGACGATAGCTTTCCGTTCCGACGTTGTTCCTGAGGGCGAGAAGCGCAGTCTGCCGCCGGTTTACGAATTGACATGGAACCATACGACGCTGCGCGCGATCCGGATGGATCCAACGATCACCTATCTGCAGACTCTCTATCCAAATCCGAGGCATGTTGCGAAGATCGCGGAAATGTCTGCTTTGT
>NZ_JBIIDX010000007.1:0-42938 GCF_044238155.1 Aestuariivirga sp.
GTGGCGGGGCTGCTCGTGCTGCAGCTGGCCATGATGGCGCGCTTTCTCGGCGATCCCCGGCGCCGCGCCCTGTGGTACAGCGGCCTCGGGGTGACGCTCTATGTGAGTGGCATGCTGGTCAGCGCCTTCGCAGTGGGGAGATGACAAGGTGAACCGTGACGTCCGCCGGCAGGTGATGCTTGCCGTCATCGGCCTTCTGATCCTGCTGGCGTCGCCCGCCGCCTTCGCGCAGACGGCGCACTTGCCGTCCTGGAACGACGGGCCGGCGCGGCGCGCCATCATCGCCTTCGTGTCGGCCGTGACATCGCCCAGCAATCCGGACTTCGTTCCCGAGGCGGAGCGCATCGCCACTTTCGACATGGATGGCACGCTGTGGGTGGAGCAGCCGATGTACCCGGAGGTGGTCTTCGCCTTCGATCACCTCAGTGCACGCGCCAGCGCCGGCGGGAAGGGCTTGCCGGAGCAGGTGCATGGCGTGCTGGCGCGCGGCCGCGCCGCACTGGACAGCCTCAGCGCGGAGGACATGGGCGCCATGGTCGATGCCGCAATGTCGGGCATGAGCGTTGAGGCGTTCGATGCCGCCTATCGGCAATGGATCCGCGAGTCACGCCAGCCGCGCTGGAAGCTGCCCTACACCGCGCTCGCCTACAAGCCGATGCTGGAGCTGCTGGCCTATTTGCGCAGCCATGGTTTCAAGACCTACATCGTCACCGGCAGCGGCCAGGATTTTGTGCGCAGCTTCGCAGAGGAGATCTACGGCGTGCCGCCCGAGCAGGTGGTTGGAACCACGCACGACATGAGCTTCGGCACCGATCCAGACGGCCGGGCAGTGCTGAACGTCAACAGCGATGTCGCGCTGCTGACGGTGGGGGAGGGAAAGCCCGAAGCCATCCAGCTGCGCATCGGGCGGCGGCCGATCGCGGCCTTCGGCAATTCCGGCGGGGATGCCGAGATGCTCGACTATGTGTCCGGACGCAGGGGCCGCAGCCTTGCCATGCTGGTGCTGCATGATGACGCTGAGCGCGAATATGCCTATGGCCCCGCACAGGGCCTTCCAGACAGCCACGTGGGCAGGTTCGGCCAGGCCCTCCATGACCGGGCCCTGCGGGATGGCTGGCAGATCATCAGCATAAGGAAGGATTGGCGCGAGGTTCTTGAGGGTTCCGCGCCGTGAGAGGGCCATGCACGTCACCGGCCTCGCCCCCGGCAGAGGCGTGCCCTATAAACAGTCTTGATTCGAAGACCACCAGGACAAACCGACCTTGAGCAACTTCAGATGCATCGCGATCACGCCCTACTACAAGGAGCACCGCAAAACCCTCGAGCGCTGCATCAACAGCGTCAAGGCCCAGAGCCTTGCCTGCGAGCAGCTGATGATCGCAGATGGCCATCCGCAGGACTGGCTTGACGAGGCGGGCGTCCGTCACCTGCGGCTCGACCGGAGCCATGGCGACTATGGCAACACGCCACGCGGCCTCGGCGCGATGCTTGCCCTGGCCGAGGAATATGACGCGCTGTTCTTCCTCGACGCCGACAACTGGCTGGAACACACTCACGTCGAGGAGTGCCTGCTTGCAGCCAGACAGGCCTTCACCGATGCAAGCCTGTGTGACTACGTGATTGCCAAGAGAGCGTTTCGCCGCCCCGATGAAACCGTCATGCCGCTGGGCGAGGATCCGGGCCATGTCGATACGAACTGCTTCTTCTTTCTGCGCGGTTCGTTCCACCTGCTGCCGCTGTGGATCACCATGCCGAAGGCCGTGGCGCTGTTCGGAGACAGGATCTTCCTGAAGCTGCTCGATTCCGTGAAGCTGCAAGGCGCAACGACGCGCTTCGCGACCGTCAACTACCTCTGCACCTGGCCGAGGCTCTATCTCTCAATCGGCGAGGCCGTCCCTGCGGGGATCGACCCCGACAAGGCGCTTGATCCACGGCCCATCCTCGCGACGATGAAGGCGTTGACCGACCGCGAGCGGGAAATTGCCAGGAGGCTTCTCGGTGGCATGCAGCTCGGGTTCTAGGCCGGTCCGGGCGAAGCCCGGGCATTCGGGGCGCGGGTGATGATGGACCTGCTGCTGGATTTTGAACAGAAGACCGTGCGGGGCAACGCGGTTCGCTTCGTCAAGCTTGAGCTCCCCAGCATGCCCGAGGTGGCCGCGTCGGAAGGATATTTCTTCGAGTTTGCCGGGCAGAGCCGGCTTCCCGAACCCAGGGTGCTGGACGGCTTCATGCTCTGCTTCCTGCTGTTTGCCATGCAATATGCACGGCGCTACATCGTCAGGGGTCCGCTCAGCGCGCGCTGCATGCGCAATTCGAGGATCCTGCAGGAAGCCTGGCACAACTGGCTGCCCGACACGTTCAGGATCGTCGAGATCATACCGGATACGATCATCCATGAACGCGAGTTTGCGGCACCGCAGACCAGCCGCGCGATTGCCGCCTTCTCGGGCGGTGTCGATGCGACCTTCCTCGCCCTGCGCCACGGCCGTCGCGAACTCGGGCCAAGCTCCTACAATCTCGATACCGTCGTCTCCGTGCATGGTTTCGACGTTCCCATCGGCGATCAGGCGGTGTTCTCGGGCATTCTGAGACGAACCGACCCCTTGTTGGCCGAACTGGGCCTGGAGCGCAGGGTGATCCGCACCAATGTGCGCAGTCCCGGGCTTCAGCACTGGGAGGCCGCCTTTGGGGCGCATATCGCCTGTGCACTGCACCAGTTCTCGCATGAATTCGATTATGGCCTTATTGGCAGCGGCTCGCCCTATGATTCGATGATCACTCCCTGGGGATCCACTCCCGCCACCGATTACCTGCTCTCCGGAGATGATCTGGAGATCGTGCATGAAGGGGCGGGCTATTCCCGCACGGAGAAGATCAGGCATCTGGCGACCTCACCGGCCGCCACATCCGGCCTCAACGTGTGCTGGGAGGGGCTGACCTCGAGCGGAAACTGCGGCAGTTGCGAGAAATGCATCCGCACGCGCTTGAACTTTCTGGCGGCGGGCATCGCTGAGCCCGATTGCTTCAAGGGCGCGCTCGATCTCAACGCAGTCAGGACCATGCGCTTGACTAGGCCCGCGCTGAAGGAACTGCACCGGATTTCCGAGTATGCGCGCAGGAATGGCGTCGAGGCTCCGTGGTTGGATGCCGTCATGGAAAAAATTCGCAGTGCAGACCCGCCCGGCTGAGCAGGGCTGGTCTTGCGGCCTCCGGCGCTGGGCATCACGCGCGCGTTGCTACCAGGATATCAGGCTGCAACTGCTGTAGTTGGTTTCGATCGAGGACCGGAAGAGATCGGCAGACTTGAAGTAGTTGCCCGGATAGAGATCACAGGGCAATCCAAGCAGGCAGCTTGCGATCGCGACGTGGAGACGATCCGTCCTGATCCTGCCATGGCCCGCCAAGGCCTGAAAGAAGCCGGCAGGATCGGTTTCGTCTGTTCCGTTGAGGCTGAGGTCGAGATTGTCCTCGGGAATGGAGGAGGCTGCGCTGCGCTCCCGGTCAATTCGGAAGAAGTTGCCGACCTCCTTGCCGTGTGCCGGACCGGACACGGCGAGATCGAGGAAGAACGCCATGTCGTGGCAGAACTGACTATGTGGAATGCTCTCGGCACTGCGGAACTGGTCGCGCCTGAAATAAGTGACCTGGCTGTGGTGCAGATCAAGTGCGGGCAGCTCAAAGGTCGTCGGCAGCACGATGACATGGTCGAAGAGAGCCCCGCAGATGGACAGGAACTGGCGGGAGTCTTCGTAGTTCCTGCACCATGCGCCGCCTCCGCCCGCGAGCAGGACCGCACCCGACAGCCGCATGCCAGTGCAGGCGAGGCTGTTCCGGATGTGGGCAAAGGCCAGGCGTGGCAGCTGCTGGCAGTCAATCTGGTGGTGGTGCAGGAATTGCAGGGTGCCATGATGGATCAGCGCATCACCCCAGTTGCCGATGTTGGGTGCATAGAAAAGCCGCCGGCCAAAGCTGTAGGCACGTATCGTGCTTGCAAGGTTTGCATATTCCGGAGCGTGGCGCAGATGTTTCAGAGCCATGCTCCAATCATGTCCTGTTGCGACGGGTCAGCGTGCTTGCTGCGGGTGTAGCCGTGGACGCGGCCGCCAGCAAGAGCCGGACCCGCAATCACGCCGCCGTCACCCCGGGATGAGCTATTGCAGCTGCGCCGTGCGCAACGCCGCGAGGTTGCGCGAGCCCGTGGCGAAACAGGCAATGCGCAGGGCGCGGGCCACTGCCCCGACATGGGCGATGACGGCCTCCGGCCCGTTCATCGCCGCAGGCAGGAGGGCGGCCGCCTGGCCGGTGAGGGTGGCGCCGAGCCTGATCGCCTTCGCGGCATCGAGGCCGTGGCGGATGCCGCCCGAGGCGATGAGCGGCATGAGCGGCAGCGCGGCGTGGACATCGCTCAGGCAGCGCGCCGTTGGAATGCCCCAGTCGCGGAAGATATCGCCAAGGTCTTCAGCTGCGGGGCTGGCAGAGCGGCGGCCCTCGACCGCGGCCCAGCTGGTGCCGCCGGCCCCCGCAACATCGATCGCTGCGACCCCGCAATCGGCCAGGCGGCGGGCCACGGCGGCCGAAATGCCACTGCCCACTTCCTTGACGATGACCGGTACCGGCAGCGCGCGGGTGAGCGCGCTGATGGCGGGCTCGACGCCGGTCCAGTTCCAGTCGCCGCCCTGCTGCAACGCCTCCTGCAGCGGGTTGAGGTGGAGGATGAGCGCGTCGGCGCCAAGTTCGTCGACGGCACGGCGCGCCTCGGCAAGCCCCATGCCGTGCACGAGCTGAACTGCGCCGAGATTGCCATAGATCGGGACGTCCGGCGCGAGGCGGCGGAGTTCGGGCCCCAGCCCGGACCGGTCGGCGGTGGTGAGCGAGATTCGCTGCGAGCCCACCGCCATGGCAAACCCCAGCTGCTGGGCTGCCTCGGCGATGGCGCGGTTGATGCGTTCGGCCACATCCGGCCCGCCGGTCATCGAGGAGGCGAGATAGGGAAGCCGCAGCTTGCGGCCAAGAAACGAGGTGGACAGGTCGATCGACCCGAGGTCCGCCTCCGGCAGGGCATTGTGCTGGAAGTGGACCGCATCGAAGCCGGCAGGCGCGGAATGGCGCGCGCTGCCAGACAGGACGATGTCGATATGCTCCCGCTTGCGCTGACCGATGTCGCTCATGCGGACCTCATACCGCAGAGCCCGTCATGCAGCGCCTACTCAGGGGTGGCCCTTGAGATAGGCGATGACGTTGGCGATCTCGTCCGGCTTCTTGAGGCCGGCAAACGCCATCTTGTTCTTCGGGATGAACCCCTTGGGATCGGCAAGATAGCCTGTCAGGCTCGCCTCGTCCCACACCAGGCCTTCGGCGCCCTTGGCAAGCATCGCCTCGGAGTATTTGTAGTCAGGCACGGCGCCTGCAGCGCGGCCCACGACGCCCTTCAGCGTCGGGCCCACCTTGTTCACGCCCTTTTCGACTTCATGGCAGGCCTTGCACTTGGCGAAGACCTTTTCACCGGCCGCCGCATCGCCCTCGGCATGGGCGGGCACTGCCAGCAGCGCAATCGCGGCGAGGGCGGTAAATCCGATCGTCCTGAACATTCGTCGTCTCCACTCGATATGACCCGAAGCGTTACGGTCAAGCAACGCCCCGGGATCACGTATTCGGCAATCGGCTCAGAGCGCTGAGCTCAGGGATGGGCCTTGAGATAGGCGATGACATTGGCGACGTCCTCGGGCTTCTTCAGCCCGGCGAAGGCCATCTTCGTCTTCGGTACATAGGCCTTCGGATCCGGCAGATAGGCTGCCAGATTCTCCTCGGTCCAGATGAGGCCTTCCGCACCCTTGGCAAGCATCGCCTCGGAGTACTTGTAGTCAGCGACTGAGGCTGCGGGGCGGCCAACGACACCCTTGAGCGTCGGACCAACCTTGTTCACGCCCTTCTCGACCTCGTGGCAGGCCTTGCACTTGGCAAACACCTTCTCGCCCGCCGCGGCATCGCCATCGGCATGCGCGGCACCGGCAAACATCATCAGCGCCGCAGCAGCGGCGAATGCAGTCATCTTGTACATGGGTTCCTCCGAGGGGGCAGTCTTAATCCTTCAGTCAGTCGGCTCCGGATGGGCCCGCCAATCTCCGCGCCAGCGACAATCTTAGAACCGCATCGGCAACATGCGCAAGGAGGGCTGCCACAAGATAGATTGCGACAATCCGCCATCCCGCTTCGCCTATCGCGCTGCGCAAGGCCAGGATGAGCGCTGCCCCGGCCAGCCCGTTGGCAATGAAGGAGAGCATCAGCGTGACTTGCCGCCGCCGCCAGAAATAGAGGCTGGCCAGCGCGATCTCGGCCGCAAGGGCCACCAGCACGGCCGAAACAAACATCCCGCTCTGGATGAAATCGGCCATGGACCCTCAGCCGAAAGGCCCGTTCATCCGAACGATCCGGTAATTCAGGAAAGCCGCCACCGACACCCAGGCGAGATATGGCAGCAACAGCCAGCCCGCCGTTGTCGAGACCGAGCCCAGAACGATGATCAGAGCCAGGATCGAGAGCCACAGCAGACCGACTTCGATCAGAGCCCAGTCTGGCCGTCGCATCTTGAAGAACACGCCGCTCCAGGCAATGTTGAGCACGCTGTTGACGAGCAGGGCCAACAGCACTGCGGCGCGCATGCCCGCCGTATCCGACTGTTCCCATGCCAGGGCGGCGGCAATGACCGCGAGGATGATGATGACCGTCCATACCGGTCCGAATGCCCAGTCCGGCGGCTTCCAGGCGGGCTTGCGCAGGCTGTGGTACCATGCGCCGGTCTCGGTCAGCAGGCCACCCGCGAGCGCCACGATGACGCCGGCCAGGGCGGCCCCGCCGAGCGCCCAGAGAAAGCTTCCCGACAGGTTCATGTCGGACGGGCGATGCCGAGGAGGTGGGCCATGTCCTTCACGAAGATGCGCAGATGCGCCATCGGGCTTTGACGCACCAGCTTCTTGTTGGTGTAGGACTCCCAGGTCAGGCGCTGGACATCCTTGTCTTCGCACATTTTCACGAAGCTCTCGCGGCGCTTGTCGTTGCGGTACCAGAAATACTGCATGATGCCGAGCACCCAGAACACGCGGCCGTGCTCCTTCATGAAGCGCTTGCGGGCGCCGGCCAGTTCCCGGGCATCGCCTGTCTTGAGGAAGGCAAGGGCCGCATCGGCAGCCAGCCGCCCGCCCAGCATGGCATAATAGATGCCTTCGCCCGAGGCGGGCGCCACTACACCTGCCGCGTCACCGGCGAGCACGACATCGCGGCCATTGTCCCAGCGCTTGAGCGGTTTCAGCGGGATGGGCGCACCTTCGCGCCGGATGGTTTCGCCATCAAGGCCCGCCTCGCGGCGCAGATCGGCGACCGATCCCTTGAGCGAGAAGCCCTTGTTGGCGCTGCCCGTACCCACGCTGGTGGTTTCGCCATGCGGGAAAACCCAGGCGTAGAAGTCCGGCGAGAGCGTGCCGCGGTAATAGACATCGCAGCGGTCAGGGCCGAAGCTGTCCTGCGGCGTCTTGGGCGAACGCACGATCTCGTGATAGGCAAACACATAGGGCATCTTCTCCGCGCCCCGCACCGTGTCGCGCGCCAGCTTCGAGATCGCCCCGTCCGCGGCAATCACGCAGCGCGCGCGGAGAGTGCCCGGGGCGCCGTCCTTGCCGCGATAGTGGAGGGTGGCCGTGCCATAGCCATCACGCGAGAAGCTTTCATAGGTGCCGCTGATGCGATGGGCGCCGGCTTCAGCGGCGCGATGCCTGAGCCATTCGTCGAAATGTTCGCGGTCGACCATGCCGACATAGGAATTGGGGATCGGCATGTCGACCTTGCGGCCTGTCGGCGAGAGAATGCGCGCCGAGAATACGCGCGCCACCAGCTGCTCGGCCGGAATATCAAAGTCACGCACGCAGCGTGGCGGAATGGCCCCGCCGCAGGGTTTGATGCGGCCCGCGCGGTCGAGCAGCACCACGTTCATGCCCGCCCGCGCCGCATCATGGGCGGCCGTTGCCCCGGCCGGCCCGCCGCCAACCACCACGAGATCATGAATGACGTCCGAAGCCATATGCTCAGCTCCCGCTTGCCTGTTGTCGTGCGGCCATGACCAACGGGTTGGCCGCTTCCCCGTAATTCGCTTCACGCCCTGAAAGCCCCGCCGCCAGAACCGCAGCTGCAACGAACAGCACCGCCTCCAGCGCAAAGACCCCGCCATAGGCGAGGACCGGCGAGCCGGTCATCAGGCGCACGGCATCGGCGAGGACCGTGCCGGCAAAACCACCGATCCCGAATGCAATCGCCTGCGAGGCACCGAACAGGCCCATGCGCACGCCCTCGCGCGAGGTGCCGCTCTGCGCCATGCTGAACATCGAGCCGATCGCCGCGACGGCAAACACGCCGTTGCAGAAGCCCAGTGCAAATACGGAGTGTTGCAGGGGCCAGTCCGGTCCGGCACGTCCTGCCAGCACCAACCCGATGAGCGCGAGTGCCGATCCAAGACAGCCGAGCACCGTCCAGCCGCGCAGTGACAGAAGGCCCGGCCAGCGCGCCGACAGCGCGCCAACCAGCACCATGCCGAGAAGCACGCCGGAGTTCTGGACGCCGGACAGGGAGGTTGACTGGCCCGGCGTCAGCCCGAAGACGAGGCCGGCGAAGGGTTCGAGAATCAGGTCCTGGGCGCTGTAGGCCAGCATCGAGACGAAGATAAAAATCGCGAAGCGCCGCGCCGGCCTGTCGGCCCAGACGCTGGCCAGCGCGGTGCGGAAGGCAGGCGCGGCCGATGCGGCCGATGCCGCCGTCGCCCTCAGGCGATGGCCTGCGTGGCGCTCGACGCCAAGCACCGCAGCCAGCGTGATCACGAAGGCAGCCGTGCAGATGACGCCTGCCACGGTGACCAGCCGCTGTGGCGAGAAGGGATCGAGGAAGCGTCCGGCGATTGCCGCTGTCAGAATGAAACCGATGATCATCAGGATCCAGACGATGGTAGCGGCAGCTGCGCGCCGCTCGGCCGCGACAGATTGCGCCAGCAAAACCAGAAGGGATGTGCCGGCTGCGCCCACGCCGCCGCCGATCAGCGTGAAGGACACGATCGCCAGCGCCAGACCGGCCGAGAAGTGCGCGGCCATGACGCCAACCGAGAGCGCAGCGCCGAAACCGCCGAGGGCGAGTGCCGCCATGCCGGCGATGATCCACGGCGTGCGCCGGCCGCCGCTGTCCGAGCCATGGCCCCAGCGTGGCCGCAGGACCTGCAGGGCATAGTGCAGACTCACCAGCAGCCCCGGCACCATGGCGGGGAGCGCCAACTCGACGATCATCACCCGGTTGATGGTGGAGGTGGTGAGCACCACGATGCCGCCCAGCGCAGCCTGAACCAGCCCCAGCCGCACAATGCCAACCCAACTGAGTCCGGTGGATGCCACGGCCGTCACCTCGCGCTCCGGCGCGCGGACAGATCAGACGGCAAGGCCCCTATCGGCATGGTTCTGGCCATGACTGGACGGTAACCGTGACAACTCAACTTGTCAATCTGAGTTGACATCAGAAGTCGGGGCGGGAGGAGGCCAGCCAAAAAAACGCCCGGAGCAATCCGGGCGTGTGTCAGTTGAGGACCGTGGAGGCCCGGTGGCTGCTGCCCTCGGTCGCCGTGGCGTTAGGGAAGAAGATCACACCAGGATCGTGTTTCGGCGCCTGTCCCGCTGCGCCGACGGAACCCGCCGGCGCAAGGCACGCCTACGCTCGGCTACGCTACCAACCCATGGGACGGAACGGCTTCAACAGTGGCAGGCCGACGAGCGAAGACAGCGGCGCCGGGTTATTGATCAGGAAGGGCATGCCCCAGCGGCCTTCCGGCGCCTTGCCGTCGGTCAGCAACGGAAGGCCGATGGCCTCCGATGCGCCGCAGTCGTTCGACATGAGCGGGGAAAAGCCGATCACCTTGGACATGGGTGTGGCATCTGGCAACAGAACCGGAATCATCATGGCGCTGGACAGGGGGGTCGCCTCGTCCCAGATCGTCTCAGGTTCGGGTTCTGGCATTCCGGAGGCAATCGGGCCATGGCTCTCGAGGATGCTGGTGGCCAGCATGCCCGAGCCGAACGGGGCGTGGACGGTGACCAGAGACCCGCCGGCGGCAACGCCCTTGGCGTAGATGCGGGCATCGGCCAGCAGCACGCGGCCCTGGGCAATCTGGGCCGCGATCGCCGATGCGGGCGTGTCGCCCGAGGCGGGCGGCGTTACGACGAACACGTCGCCGAAGCCTTCCTCCTTCAATTCATCTGCAGCCTTTCGCGCCGTATCCGGCGAGGCATACATCCGGCTGATCTCGTGGCTCATGGCAATCTCCTCTCGAAAGTGTTTCCGTTCCCCTCATCGCGCCTGAGCCGCTTGGCCGCGCGACGCCGCGCCGGGGCTTCTGATGAGTTGAAACATGATTACGACGGCCCCCAGGAGCAGGATCATTTCCAGCCCGTAGACCGTCAGATAGGGTGTGACTGCGTTGTGGCTATCCCAGAGTGCGACGCCATCCCTGATGACTGCGCCCAGCGCCACGCCAATGCCTGCCGCCGTGGCCTGCACCGCCCCCCACGCCCCAAGCGCCAGGCCGCGCTGATCATGTGGCGCTTGGTTCATGGTTGCGGTCAGCGTGCCGTGGCCAAACAGGCCGCCGCCAAAGCCGATGAGCAGCGTGCCCAAGCCAAACAGCACGGGCGAGGCCAGCGGCGCTGCAGCGATGACCAGCAAGAAGGCCGGAACACCGGCGAGCGCGCCCAGAGCTGCCATGCGGAACGGTTCGAAGCCGCGGCTGAGCACGTAGGACGCCAGGCCGAAACCGAGAAGGCCACCGCCGGCCATGGCCGCGGTTAGAATGGTCGTCTTCGATACGGCAAGGCCCAGCACCTGCCCGCCATAGGGCTCGAGCATCACGTCCTGCATGCTGAAGGCCAGCGTTCCAAGCCCCACCGCCACGAGGCGGGTGCGGGCCTTGTCGCCGGCGATGAAGCAGGCCCATGACTCCTGAAAACCCGGATCGCCGCCCGCGCTGCCCGACAGGCGCGCACTGCCGCGCGCCTCCTGCTTCCAGACGGCAATGGCGTTGAGCACCAGCGTTGCGACCCCCGCACCCTGAATGACCTGGACGAGGCGGCCATGGGAGAAATCCGAGAGCAGGGCGCCGAAAATCAGTGCACTGACAACCGAGCCGAGGAGCAGCGCCACATACATGAGCCCGACCACATTGGGCTGCTTTTCAGGCGGCGTCAGATCGGTTGCGAGCGCGAGGCCAACTGTCTGGGTGATGTGCAGGCCCGCACCAGCCAGCAGAAAGGCGAGGGCCGCGGCGACCTGGCCGATCCAGGCCGGCACTTCGGCAGCATGGCCCTGGCGGGCAAGAACGAGGAGTGCGAAGGGCATGATGGCAAGGCCCGCGAACTGCACCATCGTGCCCTTGTAGATATACGGCACACGTTTCCAGCCAAGGGCTGAGCGATGGGTGTCGGACTTGTGGCCGATCAGCGCGCGAAACGGTGCAAAGACCAGCGGCATCGCCAGCATCACGGCCACCAGCGATGCCGGAACGCGAAGCTCGACGATCATAACCCGGTTGAGCGTGCCAACCAGCAGCACCAGCATCATGCCGGCGGCCACCTGGAACAGCGACAGGCGCAAGAGGCGGCTCAGGGGCACGTCATCGGTGGCGGCATCGGCGAATGGCAGATAGCGCGTGCCAAGGCCGATCCAGCTGCGCATCAGGGATTGGCTGAGGCGGTTCATGGCAGGATCAGTCCATCATGCGGTCTGTGTTGTGTCATGCTGTGAAACCACTGGCGCATGATCTGCGCAGGAGGCGGGCAGAACCGATGATCCCGCACGCCTCCCGCCATGTCGTCGCCACCCGGACCGCAGCGCCAACCCCGGGCCGCGAGGACGCGGGACCAGCGCTGCCGGTTCGGCATGGCCATCTACTTCACGACGATCGCCGTGCTGTCCTCGAGCGAGGCCAGTTTGGCGTCCGCTTCGGGCGCCACGGTCACGGTGATGACGTAGCCCTGATCGGTCTTCAGGACATTCGAGGCCACGGGAGCAACCGTGGTCTCGGCCGAAGCGGCTGCTGCCGCCCCGCTGCCCTCGAAGAATTTCCCCACCCAGGTGGAATGCGTCATGACCGACGCATGCACCACGAGAGACGTCACCGCGACGCCGCCGATGAACAGCGGCAGGCCAACGGTGGGGTTCACGACGCACCAGATTCTTCCTTGGTTCATGTCATGGACCTCCTAGTGCAGCCACGGCGAATAAATATACGCCAGCAGGTGGGCGAAAAGGGCGATCACGAAGAACACGCGCGAGCCGTCGATGACGTGCTTGTGCAGCTCTTCAGACTCCTTGATGGTGAGGCCGGTAGGCCACACCCTGTTTGGATCGTCTGACATCTAGCTTGTACCTCCAGACTTAGACTAGTTCCGTGCTGGACCCGCACGCAGGTTTCTCGTCATTTCATCAACAACAAGACTCGTTTTAGGTGCAGAGCACCTTCCTTCCCCTCACGGGTTGGGAACCGACAATTCCGGATACTCCTTCGCCATGCTGAAGCCGTAGAGCGGCTTGTTCACCCCCTGGTGGCAGGTGGCGCAGTTGATCTTGAGAACATCGCCCATTGGACCCTTGCGGTTGGCAGGGAACACATCGGTGAGCGAGTCCATGTAGGTTTGATTGACCTCACCGGCCATCTTGATGCCGTGCCAGGCCGTGACGCGCTGCGGCCGGCTCTGTTCCCAGCTGCTGAATATCCGCGAGTTGTGGCAGAAGGTGCAGTTGACGCCGAGCCCCGTGGACATGTGCATCATCAGCGCATAGGTCTTCTCGGTGCTCTGGATCGAGCCGCCGGTGCCTCCGGGCAGTGCAGTGGACGCAATGACACGGATGTTGGCGCCGGGCTTCAGCAGCGTGGTGAACGGATCATAGGGCAGGGAGGCGTAAGCCGGCACCTTCATGCCGCCCTGGTTCTGACCATCGCGGCTGGCCGCCATGCCGCTGGCCTGCTTGGGTCCGGGGTTGATCGACCAGACGTTGGCGGGCACGGGCTGCCCGCGGTGGCAGGTGTAGCAGGTCACGCCAGTGGCCTGCACGTGGCTCTTGTATTCGCTGTTGATGGCCTTGGTCATCTGCAGCATGCGCCGCGCCACGACCTTGGTGTAGATTTCATCTGAGGCCATGTTCTCGACGTTGTGGCAATAAGCGCAGCCGGCATTGTCGCCCTCCTGCGGGGCCACCCATGTGGTGATCGAGTTCATCAGGCGGTTGAACTGCGCGGTGTCGAGATCGCCCAGCACCTGGACGTTCTTGTAGTTTTCAGAATCGTTCTTGACGAGCACGCCGTCATTCTCGACGGGGTCGTCGGGAACTGGCGCCTTGTTCAGCGCCGCGAGTATTTCGGCACTGCGCGGGTTGGTGATCTGTTCCATGCCGACGCCGCGGTAGCCCAGTTGCTCGGAGTCCATCGGCGGGCGTTCCCACTGCAGCATCATCGGGATCATCAGCAGAACGATGACGACAGCGCCGAGCAGGGCGGCGGTGAGGGTGGAGGCGGAGAGTTTCATCTGATCATGCCTCCTATTATTGCGACACGCCTGTGGGATCGAGAACCGGCGCCGTCAGGTCGAGCGGGTAAACCGGCGCCACGCCGTGCTTGACCGCCCACAGGTACCAGTTGTCGACCACCGTGCCGGTGAGCAGGATGCCGATGCCGCCGACCAGCGGGCAGAGCACCGCAAACCACCAGGCCCAGCGGTGGATCGATTCCATCGTGGCGTTGAAGCCCATGGTCCAGCGCCAGAACAGGGCGGCGCGCTCGGAGGCCGTGCCGCGGTCGATGATCTGTTCGATTTCGCGCTCGCCGCCCAGCCGCGACACCGCGAGAATGGTTGCGCCGTGCATGGCGAACAGCAATGCCGAACCATAGAGGAAGGCGATCGAGAGCATGTGGAAGGGGTTGTAGAAGAGATTGCCGTAGCGGATCGAGAAAGCGGCAGTCCAGTCGAGATGCGGGAAGATGCCGAAGGGCACGGCTTCCGAGAAATTGCCGAGCAGCAGCGGCCTGATGAAACCCAGCACCAGATAGAGCCAGATTGCCGCGGCAAATGCCCAGGCGATGTGGGTGCCCATGCCAAGCGCGCGGGCGCGACGGTAGGTGCGCAGCCACCACAGCAGGATCGACGCGGTGAGGAAGAAGCCCGCCATCTGCCACCAGCCGCCTTCGCGCAGCGGCGCGAGGCCGAGGCCGTATTTGGCAGGCGGCGGCTCCAGACCCAGCCAGAACAGCTGGCGCACGAATTCGGTGGGGCTCCAGTTGACCGAGGCCAGCATGTTGAGACCGATGATCTCGATGGCGATGAAGCCGCAGAGCAGCGAGGCAATGCCAAGCCCGCCGAGGTAGATCGGCCCAACCTGGGCGTCACCGATCAACCCGAGGAGCCAGTTGGTGGTGGTGCCCGGTTCGCGCCGCCAGTTGCCTGGCTTCATCGGCACGCCCATGTCGGCGGGGCCATGCACCTGAACGCGGGTGAAGATGTTCTGGTATTCGTACATCATGTCAGGCTCCCGGGTTCTGAGGCCAGATCGGCAGGTCAAGCCACCAGTTCCACCACTCCGGCCAGCCGCGCGTCCAGAACGGGCCGCTGATCACGATGCACACCGCGCTGAAGAACACGGCTCCCAGCGCCAGGAACAGGCCGAGGCGATGAATGCCCAGCGTGCCGATCGAGTAGCCGATGTGGTCGCGGAAGAAACTGTTCTCGTGTTCGGCCGTCTTGACTGCTTCGCCCTTGGGCGGGTTGGTTGCCGACAGCACCAGGCCGCCATGCATGGCCAGCGCCAGCGTCGTCGTGAAGAACAGCGTGATGGCGATCATGTGCGCCGGATTGTAATGGAAGTGCAGGAACTGGTAGCCGACGTTCGAGACCCAATCGAGATGGCTGATGATGCCATAGGGGAAGGCATGTCCCCAGGCGCCGAGCAGCACCGGGCGCACGATCTCAAGCGTGACGTAGGCGAGGATTGCGAAGGAGAAGGCCACCGGCACATGCAGGCCGATGCCGAGTTTGCGGCAGATCTCGACCTCGCGCAGCGCCCAGCTGACAAAAGCGCCGGTGGCGCAGACGGTGATGATCTGCCAGAGGCCGCCCTGCTTGAGGGGCGCCAGCGCCAGGCCGTAGCTCAGGTCGGGCGGCGCGATGTTGATCTGCCAGAGGTTCCAGGTTGGCCCGATCGCAGCGCCATAGACGATGAGCGCGGTGCCGAGCAGAGAGAAAAATGCGGTGGTGACGCCAAAGAAGCCGACGTAGAAGGGGCCAACCCAGAAATCGAACAGGTCGCCGCCGATCAGCGTTCCGCCGCGGACGCGATACTTCTTTTCGAAACTCAGCATTGCCATCTCAGCCACTCCTCCAGCCTCTGCGGCCGGCCTTTCGGTTCGAAATCTGTTCGTGGACGGAACAGGCGGTACAGCCGGTTCCGTCCACAGGGGGGTGCGGGATGACCGGCCTCAGCCGATCATCTCGCTGACTGTGACATCCAGGCTTGCAGCCTTCTTCACGCCGCCTTCCAGCCAGTTGAACCGGTCGGTGGAGAGCAGGATGAAGTGGATGACGAGAGCAAGCACGAACAGGAAGGTGGCCATCGCCACCAGGGTCCTGCGGGGATCGAAGAGAAGCCACATGCGCCACATGATCAATCCTCCTTATGTGAACATCGACGTGAGCTGGTTCAGAACCGGCGTCAGGTCGGTGCTCTCATAGCCATTGGGTCCGGGAATCCACGGGCGCCATTGCCAGGCAAGGAAGTGGGCGACGACTGCCACCAACGTGAAGGCAATGAAGCTCGTGACGAAGATCCCATGGAACTCCTTGGCTTCGGCTTCGGTCAGGCCGGAAATGCCTGACCCTTTGTTATCGGCCATTTGACTGACCTCCGTCTGAGGCCCGGTGAGGGGCCTGTTACCGCTGAAGTCCCGCGCGGACCGGGTGCTCCGGGCTGGTGGAAAGCCCTCGGCGCTTCACCCGTGCCCTGAAGGGCACGCGTGAAAGTCTGCCCTGTCGCCTCACATGAAGGCGAAGGGGATCGAATTGTGCGTTGCCGCCTTGGCTGCTGCGAAGATCGACTTCCCCTCGTCGTGGCCGGCCATGCGCGGCCTGGCGGCACGCGGGATCAGCCGCGAGAGTGCGATCGCCACGAAGAAGATGGCGAAGGCAAGCCACATCAACAGGCTGAATTCGAACTTGCCCTCGTCGTGGCGCGAGGCATTGATCATTGACATGCTATTGTCCTCCCGATGTCAGTGACGTGTTGATGATGATGGAGCATGTGCATCACACAAGCTCCGCGATGGCTGAGCGAACGTCGGCTTCGGCAACCGTTTCGGATTGCGCCCTGCGGGCGCGGGCCTCGGCCCCGTCGCGCAGCCGCTTGGCGGCAGAAATCCGAACCAGGATGGGCTGGCGTTCAACCAGTTCGTCGAGGGCGGCCTTGGCGGCATCGTCCCAGATCAGCTCATGCTCGCGCCTGGCAGGCGTTGCTTCCACCTTGTCCATGTCGGTAGCGAGCGGCAGAATGTTGAACAACGCGTCAAACAGCGCGTTGCACACTTCCTGGATGAGATAGGTTGCCCCCGCATAGCCCATGAAGGGCGTGCCGGTATGGCGGCGGATGATGGCGCCGGGGAAGGAGGCTGGAATATAGATGCCGCGTCCGCCAGCTTCGGCGAGATACATGCGCTCATTGTAGCTGCCGAACAGGATGAGCGGGGTCTTCTCGCGCACCAGCTGGCGCACCGCAGCATTGTCAGTCTTGTCGCCGGGCTTGCGGGCGACGGCAAAATGGCAGGGAAGGCCCATCTCCTCGCCCAGGAAGTGCTCGAGGCCGCGGGCATAGGTTTCGCTTGCCACCACGCCGAAGCTGGCAGTGGCGAAGAAGTCCTGGGTCACCGAGCGCCACAGGTCCCACAGCGGCTTGATGGTGGTGTGCTTTTCCCTGGCGATGAAGGGTTCAGGATCAAGGCCCAGAATTTCACCCAGCGCGCGCAGGAACTTGGTGGTGGAGTGCAGGCCGATGGGCGCCTGCAGATAGGGACGATCGAGATTTTCGCACAGCTTGCGTCCGAACTCGCGATACATGCAGATATTGGCTTCGGCATTGGCGAGCTTCGGCACGTCGGCCAGATGCGAGCCCAGCGGGAAGCACATGTTGACTTCGGCGCCGATGCCCTCGACGAGGCGGCGGATTTCCGCCAGATCCGACCAGCTGTTGAAGGTGCCGTAGATCGTTCCGATTATGTTGACGCGCGGCTTCTCGCCTGCAGCGCGCGGCTTCAGGGTCGGAACCTGCTTCTTCTTGATGCCGAATTCCGTCCACAGCCAGTTCAGGGCGCGGTCCGCACTCTGCCACTGATCCTCGTCGATGGTGCGTGGCAGGAAGCGCTGGATGCCGGTGCCCTGCGGGGTCACGCCGCCGCCGATCATCTCGGCGATCGAACCGGTAACCACGACGCTCGGCATGGTGGGATCGAGCGTCTTGTGGGCGCGGCGCATGGCGCCTTCGGTGCCGTGCTGGCCGAGCTCCTCCTCGGAAAGTCCGGTCACCACGATGGGCAGCTCATGCGGCGGCAGCGCATCGGTGTAATGGAGCACCGACGTCACAGGAAGATTTTCACAACCCACCGGTCCGTCGATGATCACCTGCAATCCCTTGATCGCGGTGAACACATAGACGGAGCCCCAATAGCCCCCGGCGCGGTCGTGATCTAGCACCAGCATGAGGGTGCCTCCGCGCCTGGCTTGAAGGTGTGCGTCACCGCGCCCATCATGTTCCAACGGCCTCCTCGGCCTTGGCCTTTGCGGCCAGCATGCCGGCGTATTTCTTGCGGAACTCGGGCCGGTCCACCGGGGTTTCTTCCCAGACTCCCGCCGCATGGCCTTCGCCCACGCCTGCGAAGAAGTCCTTCATCACGTCGAAGCGCTGCTTGTTGGACATTGCCGCGTTGATCACCTGGGCGAGCGAGCCGGCCCCCGCCGGGCCCATCAGCGGCCGCGCCGAGATCAGATTGGTGAAATAGAGCGAGGGAATGGACATCTGCTTGGCCTTCTGCACCACCGGCGTGGTGCCGATGGCGAGGTCGGGCCGGTGATCGAGCACCGCCGCGATGTCGTTCTCGAGCGAGGCGCGGAACTGCACGGTGACGCCACGCGCTTCCAGCCAGGCGCGGTCGGCGTCGGACCAGCGGGTGCGCGGGCAGGCGCTGCCCACATAGGGGACCTCGGCGCCGCTCTCGATCAGCAGGCGCGCGACCAGAAGCTCCGAGCCTTCATAGCCCGACACGGTGATGCGGCCCCTGATCGGCTTCGCCGCCAGCGCCGCCTTGATGGCGGGAAGGATGGCGTTCTGCGCCGTGGCGATCTTGTCGGGGCTGATGTTGCAGGCCTGACCGATGGCGGCGAGCCAGTCCGCCGTTCCGTCATGGCCCACCGGCGCCGAGCCCACGACGCTGCGGCCAGCCGTTTCGAATTCACGGATCGATGCGGTATAGAAGGGATGGATGGCGGCCACCGCCGCGCAATCGAAGGCGGCGAACAGTTCGCGCCATTCGCGGGTGGGCACCACCGGCCCGGCAGCAAGCCCCATGGGCTCCAGCATGCGGCCGATGCCGACCGGATCGGCAGGGAACATCTCGCCCAGCAGCGTGACAACCGGAAGGGCGCTGCGCGCCGTGCGCGGCGCCGCCACCGGACCCTGCCGGATTTCAGAGGCCGCATATTTCAGCATCGCGCCGGCGAGCACATCCTTCGCCTCGGCATGGGTCGGCACGCCGAAGCCCGGCACGTCGATGCCGATGATTCGCACGCCGTTGATCTCCTTGGGCAGCAATTGCAGCGGTACGCCGGAGGCCGTGGGAACGCAGAGATTGGTGATGACGATGGCGTCATAGTCCTCGGGCCTGGCAAGCGCGAAGACCGCATCGCGGATGTCCTCGAACAGCTTGCCTGTCACGAGCGTCTCGGAATTGAAGGGAACATAGCCCACCGAGCGCCGCGCACCGTAGAAGTGCGAGGTGAAAGTCAGGCCATAGACACAGCAGGCGGAGCCCGAGAGGATCGTCGCGGTCCGCTTCATCCGCAGGCCAACGCGCAACGAGCCGAAGGCCGGGCACATGCTCTGCGGCTGGTCGTGCGGGCCAAGCGGATAGTCCTTCGCGTATTGCTCGAGCGCCTCGGACTTGCCCGCGGCCTGCGCGGCCTTTGCAAGTTCTTCCTTGCCCGCATGGCAGGACAGGCCGGAGACATCCGCCTTTGGCGGCTCCGTCACGGGCCCGGTTCTGTCGATGAGGGTGGTTGCCATCGTGCTACACCGTGTCGTAGATGACTTCGAGTGAAGGCTTGGCGGTGATGGTGCCGCCACACATGTCCTCGGCGGAGGCGGGCTGCAGCACCACATCGCGGCCCACCGTGTCACCCTTGAACAGGCCGAGAAGCCCATCCTGGTCGAGCGGCGAGGGGCGTTGCGGCGGCGCTTCCGCCACATTGACGGCGAGGCCTGCAAACAGAGGGCCCCATTCGCCATCGGGCTTGCCGATGATCTCGTAATTGGCGCTCTTGCGGCGGATGTCTTCATGGGCCGGGATCGAGGCCAGCACCGGAATGCCCACCGCCTCGGCGAAGGCTGCTGCCTCGCCCGTGCCGTCATCCTTGTTGATGACGATGCCTGCGACACCTACATTGCCGCCGAGCTTGCGGAAGTATTCCACCGCCGAGCAGACATTGTTGGCCACATAGAGCGACTGCAGGTCGTTCGAGCCGACGATGATCACCTTCTGGCACATGTCGCGCGCGATCGGCAGGCCGAAGCCGCCGCAGACCACGTCACCCAGGAAGTCGAGCAGCACATAGTCGAAGCCCCACTCGTGGAAGCCCAGCTTCTCCAGAAGCTCGAAGCCGTGGATGATGCCGCGCCCGCCGCAGCCGCGGCCAACTTCCGGGCCGCCGAGTTCCATGGCGAACACGCCGTCGCGCTTGAAGCACACGTCGCCGATCTTCACTTCTTCGCCGGCAAGCTTCTTCTTGGCGGATGTCTCGATGATGGTGGGGCAGGCCTTGCCGCCGAACAGCAGCGAAGTGGTGTCGCTCTTGGGGTCGCAGCCGATCAGCAGCACGCGCTTGCCCTGCTGGGCCATCATGTAGGAGAGGTTGGCAAGGGTGAAGCTCTTGCCGATGCCGCCCTTGCCGTAGATGGCGATGATCTGCGTTTCCTTCTTGACCGGGCCGGTGTGCACGGGATCAAGCGGCTGACTGGCCTCCTCGCGGAGCTTCGCGTCACGCACCAGGTTGAGATCGATGCTGTTCATGAGAGTGTGCTCCAGTCGAGGGCCATCTTGATGCAGGTCGGGTCGGTAAAGGCTTGAGCGTAAGCCGAGCGCGCGTGCCGGGCGGGTGCGTGATGGCTGACGAGCCCATCAAGGTTCAGGTGGCCGGCGGAGAGGAGCGCGTTGACGGCATCGATGTCGGCGCGGGTGAATTCCGCCGCGATCCGGATGCGCGCCTCACGCATGAAGGCCGGCGGGAAGGCGAAGGAGAGGGGCTGTTCGTAAAAGCCCGCGAGCGTGATTTCACCGCCCTTGGCGAGCCGGGGAATGATGGTGTCGAGAAGATCCGAAGCGCCGCTTGCATCACAGATCGTCTCGTAGTCGCGGCGCGAGTCGCCTGCAGGGTCGATAACGGAATAGCCAGCGGCGCCGTCGCGACGTGCAGTCTGGATTTCCCATACGGTGGGGGCCGGGCCGCCGAGCGCCAGGGTCATGCGGGCGATCAGCCTGCCCAGAATGCCGTGGCCGATCACCAACTGCGGCAACGCGGCCCGCGGGCCAGCCACTGCGTGATGGGCGGTGGCGGCGAGCGCGATGAGGGTTCCGGTTGAGTCCTGAAGGGCAGGGAGCGGCACGGCGCGCTGGGCCGGCAGCACGAGGCGCGCCGCAGCGCCGCCGAACAGGCCCTTCAGGCCCTTGTAGCAATTGGCGCCCGGGACGAAGACGAGGTCACCCTCGGAAAAACCGTGGCCGGCGCGGCTCACCCTGCCGATGGTCTCATAGCCGGGTACCAGAGGATATCCCATGCCGGGGAAGTGCGGCATGCGTCCGGCCCACAGCAGGCGTTCGGTGCCAGAGGAGATTCCCGTCCATGCGGCATCGACGACGATGTCGTCCGCCCCTGCGTCTTCGAGTTCCACCGTCCTGAGCGCCAGTTTGCCTGGCTTGTCCAGAACGACCGCGACCGTGTCCATCCTCGGTCTCTCTCCCATGAGGTCCGGCGCGTTTGCACGAAGGGCCGGAGACTCCTGATTGTCAGATTACTCTTACACTTTAAAGTGTCAAGAGCGCTGTACAGTCAGATGTGTATAGTCAGATGGCGGTGAACTGCAGCACCGAGGCGACCACCGGCCGCTTGGTTTTTGCCACGGTGTGCAGCGACAAATCGGCCGTTGCGGCCATTGCCGCAAGCTGCTGCGGCGTGCGGGTGCGGCCCTGGCCCATGGCGGCAAAATAAAGTTCGAAATAGGCGTCGGTGATGGGGGCGGTGGCGGCGCGGCCGGAGAGAGGCTCGGCCAGAATCAGCACTCCGCCGGCCGGGAGCATGCGGCGGATGGCGGCGAAGATCCTCAGCACGGCCTCGTCGTCGTGGTCATGCGCAATGCGAATGAGGGTGGCAACGTCCGGGCCCGCGGGCAGATCATCGGTGAGGAAAGACCCGCCATGAATTTGCACGCGATCACCAAGGTTTGTGCGCGCTAGCTCAGCAACCGCTGGAAGATCGAACAGGCTCAGGCGCAGGTCCGGGTGACGGGTTGCGGCGGCGGCGAGGAAGGTGCCGTTGCTGCCGCCGACATCGATCAGGTGGCGGTGACGGCCAAAGTCGTAGGCGGCAAGCACCTCGGCGGCCACCGCCTGCTGCGAGGCGGCCATCAGGGCGGTGTAGGCGGTGGCGTTGTGCTGGTCGCCGTAGCTCCAGAAGTCCTTGACCTTGCAATCTTTTTTAGCGCCCGACAGCAGTGCGACGGGGTCTGCGAGATCATCGTAGAGAAGATCGTGGTGGAGAATGAAACGGGCGATCCACGGATTGCCCGCGAGGGCAGCGCCATGCTGGCCGAGAGTGACCAGACCGCCGTCGGTGAGTTCGAGGATGTCCAGCGACACCGCAGCCTTGACCAGCCGGTCGCAGCGTGACGGGGGCCAGCCGAGTCGGGCCGCGAGATCGGCGGGGGAGAGCGGCCGCGCCTGCAGCATGTCGATCAGGCCCAGCTTCACCGTGGTGTAGAGGACCTGCGAATAGGCAAAGCCCGCCAGCAGGTCGAACAAGGCCCGCGACCGGCGTTGTGCAATGGGTCTAAATAGCGGAAAATCAACAGCAAACTTCTGAAACCGCGGGTCGGCGAGCAGGCTGTTGCGGAGCTGCCGCCACTGGTCGCGGGCGCGGCCCCAGAGGCTCATGTCAGGCGGCGGCTGTGTGCGCCGAGAGGCCGGTCACAAGGCTGCGCGAGACACCGGTGATCTGCTGGCCAAGCTGCTCCGCCCCCGGGCAAGGCGGGATCGCGTCCATGGCCTCCGCCAGCAGGCCCTCGAAGTGGGCCATGGCGCCGTCAAAGCCAAGTTTCTGAACGAAATTCGGCCGCTGGTTGGCCTCGTCCTGATGCACCGGCTTGCCAAGGCTCTCCGCCGAACCGGCCACGTCGCGCAGATCATCGGCAACCTGAAAGGCCTCGCCAATGGCAAAGCCCAAACGCTGCCAGGCAAGCGGCTCATGGCCGGAGGCTGCCGCGCCCGCCATGGTGCAGGCGGCAAACAGGGCGCCGGTCTTGGCCCGCTGATAACGTACAATATCGATTGTTTCCTCGCATTCCCATGCCTGCCCGGCGCAGATTCCAGAAGGCCCGCCAACACAGGACCCGACGATTCGGATGAGTGGCGCGAGGGCTTCCGGCGCGGTTGCCAGTCGCAGCGCCGGCCACTCGAAGGCCAGCACGATCAGCGCGTCGCCGGTCAGCACCGCAATCCGCTCTCCGAAGGCGGCGTGAATGGAGGGCTTGCCGCGGCGCAGGGCCGAATTGTCGAAGCAGGGCAGGTCGTCATGCACCAGCGAGGCGCAGTGCAGAAGCTCGATGGATGTTGCTGAAACCAGCGCCGCGGTTGCGTTCCGGTTGCCGCATGCGTTGGCTACGGCCAGGCATAACCGTGGCCGGATGCGCGCCCCGCCGGGGAAGACTGCGTCGCGCAGCGCCGTGGCAAGAAGAGGCGGGCAATCGGTTGCGGCAGCTCTTCCCACCGCGAGGTCAAGTTCCTGCTCAAGGCGAATTCCGACATCCATGGCGTATTTGTTCCCTATCCGAAACAACGTCAGATACGCACGTCACTTGCGACTGTCACGAAACATTGACATAGTTGGACGGGATCCGCAACAGGGAAGCGATCTGCCCCGTGTCCAGGACAGTCATCATCGGCGCCGGCATTGGCGGCCTTGCGGCTGCGGTGGCGCTCGCCAGCAGCGGCGAGGAGGTGACGGTGCTCGAACGGGCGGCCACGCCGGGCGGCAAGATGCGGCGGCTTGCCGTGAACGGCCAGCCGATCGATGGCGGGCCGACGGTGCTGACCATGCGCGCGGTGTTCGAGGAGTTGTTCGCCGAGGCCGGCGAGGAGCTTGGCGATCATGTACGGCTCGAGCCGCTCAGCATTCTGGCGCGTCACGCCTGGAGCGGAACGGAGCGGCTCGACCTTCACGCCGATGCGGCGGCTTCGGCCGATGCGATCGGCGACTTTGCGGGCGCGGCGGAGGCGCGGCGCTTTGTTGCGTTCAGCGCCGAGGCGCGCCGCATCTATGACACCCTGGAAATGCCCTTCATCCGCTCGCAGCGGCCCAATCCGCTGAGCCTCGCCATGGCCAATGGGCTTTCGGGCGTGGTGGCGATGGCGCGCATCAATCCCTTCGAGACGATGTGGGCAGGGCTGGGCCGCCACTTCCGCGATCCTCGCCTGCGCCAGCTGTTCGGGCGCTATGCGACCTATTGCGGCTCTTCGCCGTTTCTCGCCCCTGCCACGCTGATGCTGGTCGCGCATGTCGAGCAGGCCGGGGTGTGGACCGTGCAGGGCGGCATGCATGAGCTGGCGCTGGCGCTCGAGGCACTGGCGCGGCGCAAGGGTGTGGCGTTTCGCTACCGGCAGGAGGTGACCGCGATCGAAACCGCGGCGGGCCGGGTCAGCGCGGTATGCACGGCCGAGGAGCGGCTGGCCTGCGATGCCGCGATCGTCAATGCCGATGCCAATGCCGTGGCAAGCGGATTGCTGGGAAAGGCTGTGCAGCGTGCAGCGCGGCCTGTCGGCGCGCCGCAGCGTTCGCTGTCGGCGATCACCTGGGCGGCGGCCATTGCCACGCGCGGCTTTCCGCTGTCGCGGCACAATGTGTTCTTCTCGAAGGACTATGCGCAGGAGTTCCGCGAACTTGAACGTGGCTATCCGGCCGAACCCACGGTCTATGTCTGCGCCCAGGACCGCGAGGGCAATGTCGATGGGCCGGAGCGCCTGCTGATGCTGGTCAATTCGCCGGCCAACGGCGACCACGCACCGCAGGCCGCAGCCGCTGTCGAACGCGCCATGCGCGCCAGGCTTGAAGCCTGCGGACTCGAGCTTGCATGGACTGAGGATCACGTCATGATGACAGACCCCGCCCGTTTCGGACAGCTGTTTCCGGCCACGGGCGGGGCACTCTACGGGAGGGCCTCGCACGGATGGATGGCATCATTCCAGCGCCCGGCCGCCAGAACGGCGGTGCCGGGCCTGTTTCTGGCAGGGGGCAGCGTGCACCCGGGCCCCGGCGTGCCGATGGCAGCGCTGTCCGGGAGGCTGGCGGCACAAAGCCTGCTGGCGTTCCGGGCTTCGCAACGGAGGTTCCACCCGGGGGCTACCGTTGGTGGTATCTCGACGGCCTGAGCGATGATGGCCGCCACGGCCTCACCATCATCGGTTTCGTGGGCAGCGTGTTCTCGCCCTATTACGCCCGCGCGCGGCGCAGGGGTGCGGCTGACCCGGAGAATTTCTGCGCGCTCAATGTGGCGCTGTATGGCGGGGCGGGCCACCGCTGGGCGATGACCGAGCGCGGCAAGCGCTGGGTTGCGCGCAACGAGACCAGCTTCGCCATCGGGCCAAGCGCCATGCATTGGGATGGCGATGCGCTGGTGATCGACATCGACGAGATCACCGTGCCGGTGCCGCGCCGGGTCAGGGGCCGGGTTCGCCTCACGCCGTCCGCGATCTGCGCGCATGAGGTGGCGCTCGACCCCGCAGGACTTCATCACTGGCGCCCGGTGGCGCCGTTTTCCTCGATCGTCGCCGAGTTCGAGCGTCCGGGCCTGTCCTGGTCAGGCACCGGCTATCATGACATGAACTGGGGCAGCGTTCCCCTGGAGGAGAGTTTCGAGAGCTGGGTTTGGTCGCGCGCGGCCAAGCCGTCCGGCGCCTCAATCATCTACGATACGGTGCTGCGCGACGGGTCAGCCGCGGCCTTCGCGCTCGACATCGGAGCGGACGGCACTGTGCGCGAGGACGCCGTGCCACCACGCGCAGAGATGCCGCAGACCTTCTGGCGCATGGCGCGGCACACGCGGTCCGGCGTGCCCTTCGAGGCGGTCTCGCTGCTTGAGGACTCGCCCTTCTATGCGCGCACGCTGCTGCGGATGCGAACCGGCGATGGCGGCGCCGACGCCTTTCACGAGAGCCTGTCGCTTGCGCGCTTCCGCAATCCCATCGTGCAGTGCATGCTGCCGTTCCGCATGCCGCGGCGGGGCTGATCTGAGCGAGTTTCCAGCCGAGAGAATATTGGTCTAAGTGAGCGCACATCGAAGAGGCGGGGGATTGCTGCATGAAGATCGTTGAGGCGGGCAGACGGCGCGTGTTGTTCGTCATGGCGGTGGAGGCTGAATACGGGCCGGAACTGGCCCGGCGCTTCGAGCCGCTGTTCACCGGCGTCGGGCCGGTCGAGGCCGCCGTGGTGGCCTCTGCCGCGCTCGCCCGTCTCGCCGCAGAGAGCCGCCTGCCGGACCTGGTGGTGAGCCTCGGATCGGCGGGTTCGGCCAGGCTGCAGCAGGCGGAGGTCTATCAGGTGGCGAGGGTCAGCTATCGCGACATGGATGCCTCGGCGCTGGGCTTTGCCCCCGGGCTCACCCCGTTTCTGGACATTCCTGCCGAGCTTGAACTGTTGGCCCCCCTGCCGGATGTTCCGGCCAAGCGGCTGTCCACCGGCGCCAACATCGTCAGTGGCGCTGCCTATGACAGGATCGACAGCGACATGGTGGACATGGAGACTTTCTCGATCGCCAGGGCCTGCATGCGCCATGATCTGCCGCTCGTCGGCCTGCGCGGCATATCGGATGGCGCGGCGGAGCTCACGCACATCAGCGACTGGACGGCCTATCTGCATGTGATCGATGCCAGGATGGCGCTGGTGGTCGACCGGCTGCTCGATCAGCAGGCGAGCGGCTGAGGCTGCGGCTGCGGGCATCCACGCCGACATTGCGGGCAATGACTTGGGTCTCGTGCGCTTGCATCCCAGGCACCCCCTCCGGATCAGGGCCTCCGGAATCTCGCGCGGGATGGCGAAGCGCACTGGAAACCGGGCGCTAAATGGGTGAAGCTCATGATGGCGATGACGCCGTGCAGGTGGTGGTCGAGAGAGGCAGTGATGAAAGTTGATGGTTTTGGAGGCCGGTTGCAGGCCGGCATGGCCCTCGCGGCGGCGTGGCTGGCATTTTCCGGCGGGCCATCCCTTGGCGCCGAGATCACGGTCGATCCGGCAAGCCCCAAGGAGTTTCCGGCGATCCTGATCTCCGGCGTGTTCGAGGACGGCGATGACAAGAAATTCACGGCACTCGTCCTAGACATGGACAATGCCATGGTGCTGTTCGAAAGCCCGGGCGGCGACCTGCTGGCCGGGCTCAACATCGGCCGGGCCATCAGGCTGAAGGAATTCGCCACCGCCGTGGATGCTGGCGTGGAATGCGCCTCGGCCTGCGGGCTTGCCTGGCTCGGCGGCATCAAGCGTTACGCGCATCCCGATGCCCGCATCGGCTTTCACGCCGCCTATATCGAAAACAACGGACAGGCCACCGAGACCGGGGCGGGAAACGCCCTGGTGGGGGCCTATCTGAACCAGCTGTCCTTGCCGCAGTCGGCCATTGTGTATCTTACCTCGGCGCCGCCGCATGACATGCAGTGGCTGCCGCTTCAGGAGGCGCGCAACTACGGCATTGATCTCGAGATCGTCGGCGGGCCGGAGCCGGGGGCGGACGGCGCTGCCGCCGGCAGCGCCATTTCCAGCGGCGAGGAGATCGCCGCGGCGCTCGCCGGCAACACGGTGAAGGGCAGCATGAACGAAAGTGGCGCCTATGAGGAGTTCTATGGCCCCGATGGTGCGGTCAAGGGCGAGAACTTCAGCGGCACATGGCGCATTGATGGCGACAGCATGTGCATCCAGTACGAGGATGATCCCGAATCCTGCTGGCAGGTGAAGATTGATGGCGGCGAGGTGACCTGGCTCAATGACGGAGAGGAGCAGGGCACGGGCGTGATCGTGGAGGGCAATCCGGAGGGGTTCTGAGGGTTTCGAGATTTCGGTGACAGCGCACCTTTTTCCGGAACTGCCTTGGATGCGCTTGACGTTGGACCACCCCAATAAAGCGCAACCTCACCGGAATTGGTTACTTCCGTTTATCCCGCCGCAGGTTCCACAATTCCCAGACGCCGAAGCCCACCACCAGCCCCACCACCAGCAGCATTTCCACAAAGGCGATGGCGCCGCTGCTCATGAGCCCTGCTTCTCCAGCCTGGTGAAGAGCTCGGTGAGCCACTGCGCGCGTTCATCGAGCGTGCGGGGCGGGCGTTGCGCCTCCCCGGCGCGGCCCACGGCATCGACGAGAAACTGCGCCTCGGGCAAGGCCGCAAGGCCGCTCTGCGGCGGGCGGCCGAGGCTTGCGGACAGGGCCGAGACGAGAAGCTGCAGCTTGCGGCGCGCCGGGACGACGGCGCGCGTTGCGACGCTGTCGTGGCCATTGCTTTCCACCGCCCGGCCAATGCCGGCGTAGAGCAGCCGGGCGGCATGGATCGATGGGCGGCAGCCCGCGGGCAGCATGGCGATGCCGGTGAGGCTGCGGGCATACAGCACGTCAGCCTGGGCGAGGATTCTGGCAATCACACGGCCCACGGCTGAAGAGTGGCGGGGCGTGTGGAGAAATGCCTCGGCGTCCACCTCTTCGGCCTGCATCCAGTCGAGCGGCAGATAGAGCCTGCCGTTGCGCGCATCCTCGCCGACATCGCGGGCGATGTTGGTGAGTTGCATCGCCACGCCCAGATCACAGGCGCGGGCGATGGCGTAGGGTTCGCGCACCTGCATGATGAGCGACATCATGGCGCCCACCGTGCCCGCCACGCGCACCGCATAGGCGTGGAGATCATCGAGGGTTTGGTAGCGGCGTCCGCTCGCATCCCAGGCGAAGCCCTCGATCAGGGCCTCCGGGATCTCGCGCGGGATGGCGAAGCGCAGGGCGACATCGGCGAAGGCGCGGTCGGCCGGCTGGTCATCGGGCGCGCCGCGATAGATGCGGTCGAGCCGGGCCAGCAGCGCATCGACGGCGGCACGGCTGTCGGGCGTGCGGTCGACCAGGTCATCGGCCACGCGGCAGAAGGCATAAAGCGAACGCGCGGCATCGCATACCCTTTGCGGCAGCAGCAGCGAGGCGGTGTAGAAGGTCTTCGAGCCCTCACGGATCATCTGGCGGCATTGCGCCAGATCCGCCGGGCTCACGATGAAGGGATCAGGCGAAGGCGGAGACATCGGGCACCACGGTATCAAGAATGCGGGCAGAGGAAATGACCCCGGGAAGGCCGGCGCCGGGATGCGTGCCTGCTCCCACGAGGAAGAAGTTGTCGATGTCCTCCGACTTGTTGTTGGGCCGGAACCAGGCGCTTTGCAAAAGCACCGGCTCCAGCCCGAAGGCGGCGCCCTTGTAGGAGCCGAGCCGGTTCTGGAAATCTATCGGGGTGATCAGTTTCTCGGTGACGATGCTGCCGGACAGGCCGGGGAGCAGCGTGGCCTCGAGATGCGCGGCGATGGCGGCGCGGTAGGACGGCGCGCGGGCCTTCCAGTCGATCTCTGAGTCCTGGTGCGGCACCGGGGAGAGCACGTAGAAGCTGTCGCAGCCCGCGGGCGCCAGTTGCGGATCCGACGCCGTGGGCCGGTGCAGGTAGAGGCTGAAGTCATCCGCCAGATGCTTCTTCGTGAAGATGTCATCGAGCAGGCCGCGGTAGCGCGGGCCCATCATGATGGTGTGGTGGCGCACAGCGGGATATTGCCGGCTGGTGCCGAAATACCAGACGAACAGGCTCATCGAATAGCGGGCGCGGGCGAGCTTCGCATCCGACCAGCGCTGGCGCGGCGCCTTGCCCAGGAGCTTCATGTAGGTGTGCGCCGTCTCGGCGTTGGAAACGACGATCGATGCCTTCACGCTGCGCCCATCGGCGAGCCGGATGCCGGTGGCGCGGCGGCCTTCGAGCGTGATCTCGGCCACCTCGCTGTTGAGGTGTATTGTACCGCCCTGGCGTTCGATGAGCCGCGCCATGGCCCTGACCAGCGCGCCGGTGCCGCCGATGGCGCAATGCACGCCGAACTGGCGCTCGAGATAGGCGATCATGCTGTAGATCGCCGTGACCTTGAACGGATTGCCGCCGATGAACAGCGGATGGAAACTCAGCGCCATGCGGATCTTGGGGTCCTTCACGCGCGCCGAGACATGCTGGTAGACGGTGCGCCAGGCGCCGAGCCGCACGAGGTCCGGCGCGATGCGGACCATGTCCATGGGCGACCCGAACGGCACATGGCCCAGCTGCTCGAAGCCGATGCGGTAGATGGCTTCGCTCTCGGCCATGAAACGTTCATAGCCCGCCACATCGCCGGGCGAGATGCGCGCCACTTCCTCACGCATGCGGGCCGGATCGCCCGAGCAGGTCATCACAGTGCCGTCATGGAAACGGATGTCATAGAACGGGTCGAGGGCTTTCAGGGTGACATCGTCGGAGAATTTCGCTCCGGCGAGTGACCAGAGTTCCTCCAGAATGAAGGGGGCGGTGATGATGGTGGGGCCGGCATCGAAGGTGAAACCATCCTGCCGGAACACCGAGGCGCGGCCGCCCGGCTGCTCCAGCTTCTCATGGACGCTCACCCGGTAGCCGCGCGCGCCGAGCCGGATCGCCGCCGCAAGGCCGCCCAGGCCGCTGCCGATGACCACGGCATGCGGGCGTTGGTCCGCAGTCCGGGCCGGCGGCGGGGGATGTTCGGTCTCTGTAAACATCTCCTGACAGTAGAAACCGTCAGGGCTGCTTTGGCAAGGGGGCGAAGCTCCCGGGCGCCAGGATGATGGCGGCCGCAGTGGCAGGGTCCTCTTCATGGGCGAGGTGGCCGAGACCGGGCAGGTCGATCCGGTGCGGCTGGGCGGTGAGCCTCGCAGCTTCCGCGGCGTTGGCCGGCGGCACCGTGCGGTCATTGCCGGCGGCGACCAGCGTGATCGGCAGGGGAAGATTGCGCAGATCCTGCGGCACCCAGTGCAGGTCCCAGGCGGCCATCATGCCGAGCGCGCCCGCGACGTGGCCCTCGTTGGAGAACAGGCGCTGGTAGAGGGCGACGCCCTCGGCATCGATCGACGAGCCGGTGTCGCGCAGCAGGCGCTCAACCGCCTTGCGGTCGGCCATGCGCGCGAACAGTTTCTGCACCAGCGTGGCATTGGCGAAGGCGCGGGCGAGCGGGGAGAAGAACTGGCCCGCCACGCCGCCCACCGGAAAGAAGGCGCCGTTGAAACTCACCAGGTCAGCCGGTGCGATGTGGCGCTCCACCGCCATGCGCACCAGCACCGCAGCGCCCGCCGAATGACCCGCAGCGCGCACCGGATCGAGTTGCAGGCTGCGCAGAAGGGCGGCGATCGCGGCCGCCATGCCGGGAAGCGACAGGCTCGCCGGCGCTGCCGGCACGCTGAAGGCGTGGCCCGGAAGATCAGGCGCGACCACGGTGTAATAGGGTGCAAGGCGCGGCATCACATCGCGCCAGGAATGCGTCGAGGCGCCGGTGCCGTGCAGCAGCAGCAGCGGCGGCCCGCTGCCCATCACCTGGACATGCCAGCGCATGCCTGCGGCCGAGACGAAGCGGCTGGCCTCGCGGTTGGGCCAGTCGGCGCCGTCGGTTGCCCAGTCGAGGTAATAGCCCATCTCAGGGTGTGGCCTTCATGGCGGCCGACACGCTGCGCGAGATGCCCGCGGCATCGGCATGCGGGAGCGCCAGGTAGCTCGCGCCCATCGCCTCGGCGATGCGGCGGGCAGGCCCAGGGCCCGCGTCGGCGAGGTCGATCATCAGGGCCCTGAGCCCGCTGGCCCGGAGGGCGCGCGCCGCCGCATCGGCATCCTGCAGCGCCTCGGTGCGGCCAGCGCCGCCCGAGCGCGTGACGTTGGCCTTGCCATCGGTGAGGAACACGGCGAGGGGCGTGCCGCCGGCGCGGCGAACCTGATCGGCCACGCTGATCGCCTGCTCGATCCCGGCAGCGAGCGGCGTGCCGCCACCGCCTGGAAGATCGGCGAGGCTCTTCTTGGCGCGCTGCAGTGAGCGCGTCGGCGGCAGCAGCAGGTCTGCTCCCGTGCCGCGAAAGGAGATCAGTGCCGTGCGGTCGCGCCGGACGTAGCAGTCGGCCAGCAGCAGTTCGATGGCGCCCTTGGCCTCGGCCATGCGCCGCATGGCCGCCGAACCGGAGGCATCGACCACGAAGATCGCCGTCGTCTCCTGTTTCGGCTTGAAGCGCCGGATGCGGAGATCGCCGCGCGCCACGATCAACCCGTTGCGGCCGGGCTGCTCGCGGCGGCGCAGGGGCTGCCAGGGTGCGGCTGCACGCAGCGTGTCGATCAGCGCCAGCCGAGCGCCGTTGCGGGGCTGGCCGGGGCGCGAGCCGAGCGGTCGGCCGCGGCGCAGCCCCAGCCTGGTTGCAGCAGCGCCCGCGCCCGGCTTGCCCGATGCCTGGCGAAGCCCCGCCTCGAGCGCGGCGAGCAGGCCAGGCGGAAGCGCTGCCTTGACGGCGGCCAGCAGCAGCTCGCTGATCTCCTCCGGGGATGGCGCGGCATCGCTGTCGCCGGCCTCCTCGCTCGAGGGTGGCGGGGGCGGCGGCGGCGGAGCGGCGTCTTCCTCCGTTTCGGCCGCGGGGATGACACGGGCGCGCGGCGCCAGTACGAGGCGCGCGGCACAGGCGGCATCGGCGTCGGTCACCGTCTGGCGGCCGGCAAGCGCGGCTGCCGCGCATGCCGCAGCCGCTGCAAGCACAGCGGGCCGCAGGGACACGAGCCCCAGCGCCAGCGCGGTGCGGCACAGGGCCTCGAGAATGGCATCGGGCAGTCGGACCCCGGACACCCGCGCGCGCGCGGCGGTGACATCGACGGTGACATCGACTGCGACATCGACGGCGATATCGCCAGCGAGATCGTTGGCGGCATCGAGGGTGACAGGCTCATCGTCATGACCGGTGTCGAGGTCGATCAGAAAGGCGGTGCGTTCGGCAAGCCCCGGCGGCGCCTGCTCGTCCTCGCCGCCCTCATCGCAGATGATCAGCGCAAATGCCGTGGCATCCTCGTCGAGCGCCGTGGTAATCAGCGCCGCCTTGCCGGACGAGAGCCGCTCGGCCGAGGCGAGCAGGAGCCACGCGCCATGCGCCTGGGCAAGGAGACCACGGTCATGGACGGGCTTTCCGGTGCGCAGGGTTTCGGCAACATCGAGGCTGCCCGACAAACGGTCCTCGCCGGTATGGGGCGGCAGGCGGACCAGACGCCGGTCCGGGCAGTAATTGCACAGGGAGTGAATCAACTGGTCGCGGGCGGGCCCGCCGCGACCGCGCAGTATGACGCCGCCCAGCCGTTGCGGGTCGATCGCAAGCAGGGCCATGGCCAAGGCGGCATCGCCCGCTGTCATCAGGCCCCCAGCACCTCGGCAACGCCGCGGTCGATGCGCACCGTGGAGCCTGTTTCATCAAGCGGGTTGCGCCGCAGGCGGTGCCGCAGCGCAGGTGCGGCCATGGCGCGCAGATGATCGAGCGTCACCTGCCGGGCGCTGTTGAAGGCGGCAAGGGCGCGGGCGGCGCGCATCAGGGTCAGCTGGCCGCGCAGACCGTCTGTCCTGAGATGGATGCAGAGCGCGGCGGCGCGCTCGAGAATGGCATCGGGCACCACCACGGCGGCAAGCGCGCGGCGTGCCTTGAGAATGCGGCGCCGGGTCTGGTCCTCGGCCTTTTCCCATTGCGCGCGGAAGCCCTCCGGATCGCGCTCGAAGGCATCACGGCGCTTGACGATCTCAACCCAGTCGGACACGTCGGAGGGCGTGCGGACTTCCACCGACAGCCCGAAACGGTCGAGAAGCTGCGGCCTCAGTTCGCCTTCCTCCGGATTGCCGCTGCCCACCAGCACGAGGCGCGCCGGGTGGCGCAGACTCAGCCCCTCGCGCTCCACCACGTTCTCGCCCGAGGCTGCCACGTCGAGCAGCAGATCGACGATGTGATCCTCAAGCAGGTTGACCTCATCGACATAGAGATAGCCGCGGTTGGCCTGGGCGAGCAGGCCCGGCTCGAAGTGCTTCTCGCCATGCGACAGGGCGCGCTCGAGGTTGAGGGCGCCGAGCACCCTGTCTTCGGTGGCGCCGAGCGGCAGGTCGACGACGGGGATCGGGATCTTGCGCAGCTTGTGGCTGGCCGCCTTGCGGCAGGCATCGCACTGGGCCGCAGGCGTATCGGGGTCGCAGTGATAGGCGCAGGACGTGGCGCGAATCTCCGGGAGCAGCGCCGCAAGCGCGCGGACGGCGGTCGACTTGCCGGTGCCACGGTCGCCGAAGGCCAGCAGCCCCCCGATCAGAGGGTCGACGGCGGTCAGGAGCAGCGCCTGCTTCAGCTCCTCCTGGCCGGCAATGGCAGAAAACGGATAACGGGCGCTCATGAAACCATCCGGCGGCGTGTCAGTTGGCGATGTGTAACATGGAATTGACAGTTCGCAAATGCGAGGCCCGGTCTCTCATGATGTCGGTTGGCGACGAACACATGCAATTTTCAATTGCATTGCAAGACCTGCATGTATCTCAGTTGAAACCTGCGTGCCCAGGCGTCGGCGGCATCAGGTGGATGAAGGCCAACGCCGCCCGGTGAGGCGGCGCCGGCCTGCACCGCATCGCGCTCACAGGCCGATGCGGGTGATGACCAGACGGCCGTTGCCGTCATTGTAGCCGTGGACATAGAAGCGGTTGCCGCTCAGCATGCCGTCAAGAAGGTAGTTTGCGCCGCGACGGTTGCCTGACAGCGACAGGACATTGGGCTCGCCATCGCGAAAGCCGCGGTCGATCCAGGTGCATTCGCCAGCCCTGACCACGCTGGCTTCGCGCCCGGGTGAAAACCGCAGGGATATGCTGGCGTTGGACTTTATGCTGGCAACCATGTTGCCCGCGCCCTGGCAGATCAGCGGATAGCTGCGGGGCGTCGCTTCGGCCGGCGCCGGCCCGAAGGCGGCCATGGCAACGGCGGCAATTGCGGCGGCGAATGAAAGCGTGGTGCTGGACATGTGCGGTCTCCCTTGATTGAGTTCCAGTGCAACGAACCGGTGGCGGTCTCGTTGGCCGTGAAACTGGGGGAAGCTGGCTGAACGCGGTCAGAAGGCGGCGTTCATCGGGCGTTCATCCCTGCAACAGATGAGGTGCAGCCGCGCCCGCTTCGGGACCGGTCCACCGGGCAGCGCTCAGCTGGCGACAACCTTCATCAGGCTGCCCTTCGCCGGATAGAGCGGAATGAGGCAGGCCTGGAGCGCGTGGTAGATGTCCGGCTTGCCGGTGAAGAAGCGGTCGGCCGGGCGCAGGTCATCGCCCAGTTCCGGAAACCAGCCCCCGTTGGCCGGATCGATGAAGTGGCTGGCGGTGAAATTCCACACCTTGCGGTACCACTGTTCGTAGACGTCGTCGGGCTTCAGCGCATGCAGAAAAGCGGCTGCGGCGATGGCCTCTGCCGCTGGCCACCAGAGCTTGTGCGTGATGGCCGGACGGTTTTCGAAGTCCAGCGTGTAGTAGAAGCCTCCCGACTGATGATCCCAGCCCAGCTTCACGGCAGCCTGAAACAGCTTTTTCGCCGCATCGAGGAAGCGGCCCTCGCGATAGCCGTCCAGAACCCAGAGCTGGGCCAGCAGCCGGGACCATTCCAGCGCATGGCCGGGCGTGGTGCCGGCCGGGCGGAACATGTCGGAGCCCTTGTAGCTGCGGTCGAGGTTCCAGTGGCTGTCAAAATGCTCGCCCACGACATAGCCCAGCGCTGCGGCATGGCGGGTGATGATCAGATGCGCGATGTGCCGCGCCTTGTCGAGATAAGCGTCATCGCCGGTTGCCTCGAAGGCCGCCATCAGGGCTTCCGTGAGGTGCATGTTGGAGTTCTGGCCGCGATAGTCCGAGATGGGCGACCAGTCGCGCGCGTATTCCTCTGACACGGCCCCGTGCTGCTCCTCCCAGAAGCGGGTGTTGAGCACCTCCGTGACGTCGGCCAGCAGCTGCTCGCCGAGCGGGTGGCCGAGCATGGTGGCGTCGGCCGCAGCCAGCAGCACGAAGGCGTGGCCATAGGCCTGCTTGTTGGTGTCGACGTAGCCGGCATCGTCACACGACCAGCAGTAGCCTCCATACTGCTGGTCGCGATGGGCGTTCCAGAGATAGCGCATGCCGTGGTCGACGACGTCCTCGGCGCCGGGCCGCCCGAGCCGCGCGCCGATCGCGAAGCAATGCACCATGCGCCCAGTGGCGTGGATCTGGCGCAGCGTGCCGAGCGGACGGCCTGCGGCATCAAGATCGAAGAAGCCGCCCTTCGGATTGATGGCGTTCGACTGAAACAGATCGAACAGCGCATCCGCCCTTTGCATGAGCCAGTTGCGATGATAGGGCCGGTCTATCCAGGACGTGGCTGCCATGATCGTGTCCGTTGCTGTGTGCGTGGCAGTTTTGCGCGACGTGGCCAGAGGCTGCAAGCCCTCATTCGATGCGGATTCGCGCGCTTGCCGTCTTGCCGCGGGCATCGATCACCGACAGCCGGGTAAAGCCGTGGCTGGGACCTTCCCAGAGCGCATCGCGGCGGAATTCCCCGGGCACGACCGGAACTCCGTCGGCAAGCCAGATGAAGGGAGGCGTTCCGCCCAGTACCTTGAGGCTGAGCACCGGGGAGGTCTCATCGCCCAGGTCGATGCGCGCGCCGTCAGGTGGAAAGGCAATGGCAGGCGGTGTGTCGGCGCGGGCCGTGTTCGCCATTTCCGGCAGGCCGTCGGGACGGAAGCGCTGCAGCGCGGCAGGAAGGTCCTCGCTGCGCGCGATGATCGTTCCCGCCGGTGGCGGGCCGAGCGGGGTGCGGGCCCGGCCCAGCCGTTGAAAGGCCTCGAACAGGATCGGCGCAGCAGCCATGCGGCCAACCACGCCGGGCACGGCCGCGCCATCGGGCCGGCCCGCCCAGACAGCGATGGTGGTGGCGCCGTCATAGCCAATCGCCCAGGCGTCGCGATAGCCATAGGAGGTGCCGGTCTTGAAGGCGATCTGGCCGCCCAGTGCATTGGGCGGCGCCGGCGCACCTTTCAGGACGTCGGAGATCGTCCATGCAGCCTGCGGTTCGAACAGGCGCCGCAGCGGCTGCGACGCCTGCCGCGCATCAGCCTGCCAGGAAAGCCGCAGCGGCTGACCATTGCGGGCGAGGGCAAGGTAAAGAGCGGCGAGGTCGGTCAGGCGGACGCCCGCGCCACCAAGCCCCACGGCGAGGCCCGGCGCGGCATCCTTCGGCAGGGCCAGCCGGACGCCGGCGTTGGCCAGTCGCGCCACCAGCCGGTCCGGCCCGATCACATTCAGCACCTGAAGCGCGGGAACGTTGAGCGATTGCTGCAGAGCGGTGCGGACCGTGACCGTGCCGTGAAAACTGTCGTCGAAATTTTCCGGCGCATAGGCGCCATAGCGTATGGCGCGGTCATCGATGAGCGTCTCCGGGTGGACGATGCCGTCTTCAAGGGCGAGGCCGTAGATGAAGGGCTTCAGCGTCGAGCCCGGAGAGCGCAGGCTGGTGGCGAGATCAAGCTGGCCGGCGCGCTGCTGGTCGAAATAGCCGGTGCCCCCGACATGGGCGATGACCTCGCCGGTGGCATTGTCGACCGCGAGAATGGCAGAGGCAACACCTGAGCCGATGGCGAGCGCACGATCACGCGCGAGACGTTCGAGCGAGGCCTGCAGTGCGGCGTCGATGGTGGAGCGGATGACACGGCCGGGCGGGGCCCCCGCCGCCAGCCGTTCCGCCACGTGCGCGGCAAGCAGAGGGAAGGGCTTGCGGCCCGCAGGAGCCGGTTCGAGCAGCGCTGCTTCCGCCTGATCGCGGTTGACCACGCCCGCCCGTGCGAGCCGTGCAATCACGCGGTTGCGTGCAGCCTGTGCTGCCGCGGCATGGCGGTCCGGCCTGCGCTGCTCGGGTGCTTGTGGCAGTGCCACGAGAAGGGCGCTCTCGGCGGTGGACAGGCGTCTGGGCTCCTTGCCGAAATAGGCGAGCGTGGCTGCACGCAGGCCTTCCACATTGCCGCCGTAAGGCGCAAGCGACAGATAGAGATCGAGGATCTCCGCCTTGCCCAGGCGCTGCTCGATCTGCACGGCCCGGATCATCTCGGCCAGCTTGTCGGCGAGGCTGCGGCGGGGCCGCGGTTCAAGCAGGCGCGCCACCTGCATGGTGAGAGTCGAACCGCCTGAGATAACCTGCCCGTGCCGCAGGGCCTGCCAGCCGGCGCGCAGCAGGGCCAGCGGGTCGACGCCGTGATGGTCGAAGAAGCGCTTGTCTTCATAGGCGATGAGCATGCGGATGTAGCGCTGATCGGCATCTGCGGTTGTCATCGGCAGACGCCAGTAGCCGTCGCGCGTCAGGAAGGGGCGGAGCAGCTGCCCATCGCGTCCGGTGACGAGGGTGGAATAGGTGAGGCGCTCGCCGAGCGGGGCCGGACCGAGGCGGCGCAGCACCTCGCTTGCCGTGAAGCCTGCTGCATTGACCAGCAACAGGATGGCGAGCAGACCCGCATAGAAGCGCAGGGGCCAGATGCCGGGCCGACTTGCCAGGTCAGGGTGGCGTGACATTGACACTGCCCGGCGCGCTCCGCGCATTGAGAGCGGGGCGATACATGTCCTCGACGGTGGCACCTGGATGGGAATATGTGCCCGGCGAGACGGCCCGCACCATATAGGCGAGCCTGGCGGTGGAGCTCGTGAAGCTGGCCACGAAACGATCGTCGCGGAATTCGGTATAGGGCGCCCAGGTGGTGTCGGACAGCCAGGCGATGTTGGCAAGGCCCCCCGAGGCGACGAGCGAGGGGTTCTCGATTTCGAAGCCGGCGGGCAGGCGATCGACCAGCAGGAAGTTGCCGGTCAGCATGTCGCCTTCCGTCCGCATCACGCTGAGCACGGTGACGAGCCTGGTGTTCTGCCTGATGCTTGCGACGTCGACGGGGGTGCCGTCGGGCGTGAAGTAGCTGCGTTCGATGACCAGGCCATTGCTGGCGGCGGGCTCCGGCACGCGCGGCGCGCCGGACACCGCCACGGCAGCGGTGAGCGCGTCGGGCCCCAGATTCTCGATACGCACCTCGCTGCCGAGTGCGTCTTCGCTCCACACGCGGTTGAGCGCGCCCTCCTGCGCGTCCTTGCCGACCTGCAGCCGGATCGACTTCGCCTCCTGCGCGATTGAGCGCGCAGCGAGCACCATCCAGGCCATGTCCTGGGTCGATGCATAGGGTGAGCGCATGCGTTCGCGCCCGACTGCCGTCATCGCCGCGCGGATCACCTGCGGCTGCGCCCTGGCATCGGTGGCAAGTGCAAGGATGGCCGCGGCATCGCGCAGCACACTGCCATAGTCAGTGCGCCAGGCGGTCGGGCCGCCAGTGGCGAGGTCGTTCGCCAGCGCCGTGTCGGCGGCAGCGAAGGCGCTGTCGGCGCGTGCGGTATCGCCCAGCATGGCGAGGGCGGCGCCGATCTGTGCACGCGCAAGCGGCGAGCCAAAGTCATTGATGCGGGTATCGGCGAGATACTTGAGATCTCCCACGGGTGCTCGCCCAGCGCGCGCCAGCACATAGAGCGCATAGGCCATGTCCTGGCCGCCGCCGGGAGCAATGTCGGGTGCGTTGCCCACCATGTTGCGGATGTAGTCGAGCGCCGTGATCAGCGAGTCCTCCGGCACGGCGAAGCCCTTCTCGCGGGCCCTGAGCATGAAGTCGGCCACGTAGGCGGTCAGCCACAGGCTGGTCTCGTCGCCATAGGTGGACCAGAGGCCGAAGGCGCCCGCGCCCGACTGGCGGTTGACGAGCCGGTCGATGGCCTGCTGCAGCCGTGACGCCAGGTCGGCATCAAGCTCCGCCGGATCGAGGCCGAGGTCAGAGAGATACAGCAGCGGCAGGGCGCGGCTCACTGTCTGCTCGGTGCAGCCATAGGGATAGCGGTCGAGTTCCTTGATGAGGCCCGCCGCATCGATTTGCGGCAGCGGGCTCACCGAGAGCGCCACCGCGCCGGTTCCCGGCAGCATTTCGGCGAGCAGGTCACGGCTCAGCGTGAGTGCGCCACCCTTTGCCGCGAGCGGCAGCGTGAAGCGGCGCGTGAGGGGTGCATTGGCAGGCATCACGCCAAGCGTGAAGGGTTGATCGAGCAGGAGATCGCCCGGCCCTTTGAGGGTTGCAACAATCGAGACGTCGCCCGGCGCAGTGGCGGTGACCGGAACCAAAAGACTGGCGCGCGCCCCGGCGCCGCCGAGCTGGAAGGTCTGTATCTTTGCCTGCGGGGAGGTGCTGAGCGGGCCGTCAAGCGACAGGCCGAGGGTATAGTCTCCGGCCGGACCGTCGGCATTGACGATGTCGAAGCGCAAGGTCGAGATGTCACCAGCTGCCAGAAAGCGTGGCAGGCTGCCCGTGACGACGACGGGATCGCGGGCGAGGACGTCTGCCGAGGCATGGCCAAGGCTGGTCTTTGTCCAGGCCACGGCCATCACGCGGATGGTGCCGTTGAAGGCGGGAATGTCAAAGTCGACGGCAGCTGTGCCATCGGACGCCACCCTGATGATGCCGGAGTACAGGCTCAGCGGCTTTTGCGCCGGGGGCGGCGCATTGAACAGGGCACCACCATCGCCACCAGACCGCAATGCGCCGCGCTCGCCCTGCATGCCGTCGATGAGCATGCCGTAGATGTCGCGCAGCTCGGCACTGAGGCGCTTCTGGCCGAAGTAGAATTTCTCTGGTGCGGGCGGATCGTAGCGGGTGAGATTGAGGATGCCGACATCGACCGCCGCGACGGTGATGAAGGCCTCCTCACCCGCCGGAAGATTGCCGATCCTGACCGGCACGGTGAGGCGGTTGCGCGGCTTGATGAGGTCGGGCGGGTCGAGCCGTACGTCAAGGGTGCGCGCGGCATGGTCGATGCCGAACCATGCCACGCCCATGGCGCGTGCGGGCATGCGCTTTGCAGCGACGTCCATCGGCCGATAGAGGGTGGCCAGCACATAGGCGCCAGTGCCCCAGTCTTCGCCGACGGTGAAGGGAACTGAGATGCCGCCGGCTGGAACATCAACGGTGCGTGTCGCGAGACGACGCTCGCCGACGATATCGATCACCGCCTTGCCGGGCTGTCGCGACTCGATCTTGACGGTGAGGGTCTCGCCGCTGCGCGCCTCGGTGCGATCAAGTGCGACCTTCAGCGTGTCGGGCGTGTCGGCCCGGGCGGAAGACTGCGTGTAGTAACCCGAGGCAAAGTCGATCGACGCCGGTGTCATGCCGGCAGCGGTGAGTTCCAGGCGGTACTCGCCCCAGGATACGGGGAGCGACAGGGTCCCCGGCTTGTCGCCCTCCAATGTGATGGTGCCATTGGCGATCCTTGAACTGCGGGTGACGGCTTCCCAGCGCCATTCGCCATTGCTGTTGAACCACTGCCAGTCACGCTCGAGGCGCTTCAGGGTGAAGCTTGCGTCCGTGCGGGCGAGCAGGCGGCCCTCGGCGTCGACGGCAATGACGCGGAATCCGGCGGGCTGGCCTTCCGGCGCCGCGCCATCGCCAAACTCTGGCCTGATGCCGATCATCGGCTGCCCGGCAGCGACCGGAAGGCTGAGGTTGCGCTCGACGGCGCGGCCGCCGGGCTCACGCAGGCGCACGGCGATGTCGGCCTTGAGCGGGCGCGTGGTGACCGGCCGGGCGGGCAGTGGCAGGGCGAGTTCGGCGTGACCGTTGATGTCGGTCAGCGGCAGATCGCCAACTGCGACCTGCACGGGGTCGGGCTGCTCATCCATGAGGCCGAAGCGATACCCCTTCCATTCCGGAAAAGGGGTGGCGTCGGCCGCAAGCGTAACGTTGGCCTCAATGGCGAGGCCTGCGCCGGGTGCGCCGAACAGATAACGGCCATCAATGGCGAGCAGCGCCTCATCGCTCAGCCGTGCGAGCTTCGAGACCAGGTCGAACTCGATGCGATCGGGCAGATAGTCCTCGACGAGAAAGGATGTTTCACCCACCGGATCGCCATTGGGATCGGTGAGCGCCTTGATCCGCCAGGTTCCGCCCTGCGCACCTGGCGGAATGGCAAAGGCATGGCTGTAGCCGCCTGCACCCTGGTCGGTGAGGCTGGCCGCGAGAAAGCGAACGCCGTCGGGGCGCTCAACCCGCAGCGTGAGCGGTGCGCCGGCCATTGCCACGGCGCTGTCGCTGCGCAGGAGCACGCTGGCATGCACGGTTTCGCCGCGGCGGTAGACGCCGCGCTCGGCATAGACGAAGGCATCGACGGGGCCAGGAGCGGCGCGGCCGTCGACGCCGCGGTCGGTGAGGTCGAAGCCGGGCTGCTGCAGATCGATGAAGCCGTAGCCGTCCACATCCGACTGGCCAACCAGCAGCGCGGGCGCATCGCCGCCCTGTCCCCTGAGCAGGCCCGGTTCGAACAGCACCTGGCCCTCGGCATCGGGAGTGGCCTCGGCCAGCACCTCGTTGTTGCGGGCGATGAGCCGCAGGCGCGCCGCGGTCACCGGCTGGGCCGTCGCCAGCGAACGCAGGCGCACATGCAGGCCGTCCTTGCCGCTCATGGTGGACAGGCCAAGGTCGGAAACGACGAACCACTGCGTCGCGATGGTCTCATAGTCGTCCGCCTGGCGCGAGGATGGCCGCGCCGTCAGCACATAAAGACCCGGCTCCAGCCGTCCGGCGGCCTCTTCAACCGGAACCGCGGTGGTGACATCCTGGTTCAGCGGCGAGGCGGTGGCGAGCGAGCCCTGCCAGATCAGCGCGCCGCTGCTGCGTGCGATTTCCTCGGCGCGGTAGCCGTTGAGCTGGGCGCGGAAATCGCTGCCCATGACGCTGCCAACCAGGTTGCGGTCGCCGATGCGGTAAAGCTTGAGGCTGGCTGCGCTGCTGTTCACCGAGACGAGCGGAATGCCGGTCTGGCCGGTGCGGGCGAGAACATAGGCATTGCCTGCAAAGCGCACGGCGGGGCTGCGATCACGCACATAGAACTCGAAACTGGCATCCTGCACCGTCACGTCGTCGATGGCGGCGGGAAGGCCCTTGCGCAGGCCGACGCGGTAGCGCTCGCCGAACTTCAGGCCCTCGACACACAGGCGCGTCCCCTCTGCGGTGACGGCGGCAACGGGGCCGGGCTCCTGGGTTACATAGGCGGTGAAGTCTGTGAGGGTGCGCGACAGCGGCTCCGACATCTCGAAGCAGGCGCGTGGCGGGGCGATCTCGCTGTTGACCTTGTAGTCGACAACCCGGAAGCCATGGCTGGCGCGCAGCGCCTCATAGCTGGCGCGGA
>NZ_JBIIDX010000008.1:0-42430 GCF_044238155.1 Aestuariivirga sp.
CGCAAGCAGGATGTGCTCCCGCGTCTGCGGCATCGGACCGTCCGCAGCAGAAACCACAAGAATGGCGCCGTCCATCTGCGCCGCACCCGTGATCATGTTCTTCACGTAGTCCGCGTGCCCAGGGCAGTCGACATGCGCATAGTGACGCTTCTGCGTCTGATACTCAACGTGCGCCGTGTTGATCGTGATGCCGCGCGCGCGCTCTTCAGGCGCCTTGTCAATCTGGTCATAGGCCATGAACGTCGCACCACCCGTCTCGGCCAGCACCTTCGTGATCGCCGCCGTCAGCGACGTCTTGCCGTGGTCAACGTGACCAATCGTGCCAATGTTGCAGTGCGGCTTGTCGCGGTTGAATTTCTCTTTGGCCATCGGATGTCTCCGTTCTCAGCTTTGACTTAGGCGTATTTCTTCTGGATTTCCTGAGCGACGTTGCTCGGAACCTGTTCATAATGGTCGAACTGCATGGTGTAGCTCGCACGACCCTGGCTCATCGAGCGGAGCGTGTTGATATAGCCAAACATGTTGGCCAGCGGCACCATGGCATTCACGATCTGGGCGTTGCCGCGCGTGGTGGTACCCATGATCTGGCCACGCCGGGAATTGAGGTCACCGATGACGCCACCAAGATACTCCTCAGGGCTCGTGACCTCGACTTTCATCACGGGCTCAAGCAACACGGGGTTGGCCTTCTGCAGGGCCTCACGCAGTGCCGCGCGAGACGCAATTTCGAACGCGATCGCCGAGGAGTCCACCTCATGGAACGCGCCGTCGATCAGCGCAACCTTCACGTCCACCACGGGGAAGCCGATCAGTGAACCCGACGACATGACGGAATTCAGACCCTTTTCGACGCCGGGGATGAACTCCTTCGGCACCGAGCCGCCGACGATCTTGGACTCGAACTCGTAGCCGGCGCCCTTTTCATTGGGCTCCACCTCGAAGATCACGCGGGCAAACTGACCCGTGCCGCCGGTCTGCTTCTTGTGGGTGTAGTCGATGCGGGTCGGCTTGGTGATGGTCTCGCGATATGCCACCTGAGGAGCGCCCACCTGCACTTCCACCTTGTGCGTGCGTTTCAGAATATCGACCTTGATATCAAGGTGAAGCTCGCCCATGCCCTTGATGATGGTTTCACCCGACTCCGAGTCGGTCGAAACGCGGAACGACGGATCCTCCGCCGCAAGCTTGTAAAGCGCGGTGGCCATCTTTTCCTGGTCACCCTTGGTCTTGGGCTCGACCTTCATCTCGATGACCGGGTCGGGGAACTCCATCTTTTCCAGGATCACGGGCTTGGCGGGATCGCACAGCGTATCGCCGGTGCGGGTATCCTTGAGGCCAACGAGGGCCACGATGTCGCCAGCATAGGCTTCCGAGATTTCCTCGCGGTTGTTGGCGTGCATCAGCACCATGCGGCCCACCCGCTCGGTCTTCTCGCGGGTCGAGTTCAGCAGCCCGACGCCCTTGCTGAGCACGCCGGAATAGATGCGGCAGAAGGTGAGAACGCCATACTGGTCATCCATCAGCTTGAAGGCCAGCAGCGACAGCGGTTCGGTGTCGGACGACTTGCGCACCGTCTCCTCGCCCGTCTTGGGATCGATGCCCTTGATCGCGGGACGATCGAGCGGCGAGGGAAGATAATCGACCACCGCGTCAAGAAGCGGCTGAACACCCTTGTTCTTGAAAGCCGACCCGCAGAGAACCGGAAAGAAGTGGCCCTCGATCACTGCCTTGCGAAGAAGCTTCTTGATGGTCGGGTTGTCGATCTCCTTGCCATTGAGATAATCCTCCATGGCCTGGTCGTCGAGCTCGGAGCACGCCTCGATCATGTCGGCGCGGGCCTGCTGCGCCGCCTCGAGCAGATCCGACGGAATGTCTTCGTCGTGGAACTTCGCGCCGAGGGCCTCGTCTTCCCAGACCACGGCCTTCATGCGGACAAGGTCGATGATGCCCTTGAAATTGGCTTCGGCCCCGATCGGCAGCTGGATCGGCACCGGCTTGGCGCCAAGCCGCTCCTTGATGTCCTTGATGCACTGCTCGAAGCTGGCGCCGGTCTTGTCCATCTTGTTGCAGAACACAATGCGCGGAACGCTGTACTTGTCGCCCTGGCGCCACACCGTCTCGGTCTGGGGCTCAACACCCTGGTTGGAGTCCAGCACGCAGACCGCGCCGTCGAGCACGCGCAGCGAACGCTCAACCTCGATGGTGAAATCAACGTGGCCAGGCGTGTCGATGATGTTCATCCGCTTGCCGTTCCAGAAAGCGGTCGTGGCGGCCGAGGTGATGGTGATGCCGCGCTCCTGCTCCTGCTCCATGAAGTCCATGGTCGCGGCGCCGTCATGCACTTCGCCGATCTTGTGGCTCTTGCCGGTGTAGTAAAGGATACGCTCGGTGGTCGTCGTCTTGCCGGCATCGATGTGGGCCATGATGCCGAAGTTACGATAGTCCTCGAGTTGGTGGGCGCGGGGCATGATCTCTCTGTCCTGTGGCTCTTACCAGCGGTAGTGCGAGAAGGCGCGGTTCGCCTCCGCCATCTTGTGGGTGTCTTCGCGCTTCTTCACGGCCGTGCCACGGTTGGAGGCCGCATCGAGCAGTTCGCCCGACAGACGGTCAACCATGGTTGTCTCGTTGCGGCCGCGCGCTGCGGTGATGATCCACCGGATTGCCAGAGCCTGGCGACGCTCTGCGCGAACCTCGACCGGAACCTGATAGGTGGCACCGCCCACACGACGGGAGCGCACCTCGATGGCCGGCGCCACATTGTTCAGCGCCTCGTGGAATACCTGCAGGGGGTCCTGCTTGGCCTTGGTCTGGATCTTGTCGAAGGCGCCGTAGACGATGCCCTCGGCGACCGACTTCTTGCCCTCGTACATAAGGTTGTTCATGAACTTGGAAACGACGAGATCGCCGAACTTCGGGTCCGGGTTGATTTCACGCTTCTCGGCGCGATGACGACGCGACATGGATCAAATCTCCCGGATCTTACTTCGGACGCTTCGCGCCGTATTTCGAACGGCGCTGACGGCGCTTGACGATGCCCTGCGTGTCGAGCACGCCGCGGATGATGTGGTAACGAACGCCCGGCAGGTCCTTGACGCGGCCACCACGGATCATGACAACCGAGTGTTCCTGCAGGTTATGGCCCTCACCGGGGATGTAGCTCACCACCTCGAAGCCATTGGTCAGGCGAACCTTCGCCACCTTGCGCAAGGCCGAGTTCGGCTTCTTCGGCGTGGTGGTGTAAACGCGCGTGCACACGCCGCGCTTCTGCGGGCAGGCCTGCATCGCCGGGACCTTGTTGCGATAGGTCGGCGCCTGGCGCGGCTTGCGAATAAGCTGGTTGATCGTCGGCATTGTGGCCTTGTCTCTACCTTCGAACCCGATTGCACATAACAAAAACACCGACACGATCCGGGCTCTTGGACCGCGCAGTGCTCCAAAACCAGAGGACCCACGGGGCCGATCGGGCCTCAGGGTCGTGACCTTGAATGTTCCGTCTTCGCCGTCCCCGGAAGCGTCTCGATGCGCGAAACACCGACTGCCTGCCATTGGAAAGCGTGGGCCTTCTACGATCCGGAGCGCGCGCTGTCAACCCCAAAAGAGGCCGGTTTCTCGGCCCTGCGCGGCTTTTTCAGGCCCCGAAACCCGTATTCGATCGGCGGGGCCTCGGTCCAGCGAACCATCGAATCGACCGTGGCCACACAGGATCACTGCAACTTTCTATTGCATATACGGCCATCACCGGTTCCGAGGATGCCCGCCCAGACACCCACTATGCCAAGCAAGCTTATAAATCCTGCAGAAACGGCATACCCATCAATTGCGATTGACGCAGAGTTAAGATAGTATTTTTTCATGTCAGCACCTCTGAACCGGGTGACCATCTACACAAATCGCATTCCCGAGATGGTGGCGTTCTACGGCCGGCATTTCGGCTATGCAACGCTTGAAATACCTGGAGACCGACTGATCGAACTGCGTCCGCCCGGCCCAGGCCTGATCATCCAGTTGCATCAGGCTGGCAAGGGACGGAAACAAGGCCAGTCTCTGGTCAAGCTGGTGTTTGATGTCGAGGATGTCCCGGCCTTCTGCCAGGCGGCGAAGAAAAAGGGCCTCACCTTCAGCACTCTTCACAAGAGCGATGGCTACGTCTTCGCCAATGCCAGGGACCCGTCAGGCAACCCGATCGCGGTGTCCGGGCGGGCGTTCCGGAGAACCTGAGGCGGATCTCGGAGGGCAGACCACCGGTCCGCACGATCTCCGGAAACTGGCGCTACGGCCCGGACGGGCCACGGGCTTTTCTGTTTGTCCCCGTCATGACGCCCGACCCGATCCTGCTTGTGCCTGCCGCCGCGCTGATCATTTGCGCGGCCATCGTGCGCGGCTATTCCGGTTTCGGCTTTTCGCTGCTGGCAATCACCGGCCTGTCACTGTTCTATCCACCGGCCAAGGCAATCCCGGCGATCTTCATGCTGGAGCTGGCGGCCAGCCTGCATCTGCTGCCGTCCATCTGGAGGGAGATCCACTGGCGCTCGCTCGGCTGGCTGATGGCGGGAGCCCTGCTCGGCACCCCCGTAGGCGTTTATGCGCTGGCCAACTTCGCCTCCACACCGATGACCATCGCGCTGGCCGGCTTCGTGCTGCTGGCGGCAGCGCTCCTGTGGAAGGGCTTCGCCCTGCGCAAAATGCCCTCGGCCCCGGCAACCTTCGCGGTGGGCACGGCGACAGGCATGGCCAATGGCGCCTTCGGTCTCGCCGGGCCGCCTGTCATCCTGTTCTATTTCGCAAGTCCGGCGGGCCATGCGGCCGGCCGCGCCTCGCTCATCGCCTACTTCCTGTTCACCGATGCCGTGGCGCTGGGCTTTCTCGCCCGCGAGGGGCTGGTGACGCGCGAGGCGGGCCTGCTGGCGCTTGTCTTCCTTCCCTTTCTTTTGGCGGGCGTGTGGCTGGGCGCCCGCAGCTTCAAATCCGCCGACCCCGCCCGCTTCCGCAAGATCGTGCTGATTGTCGTGGCGGTGCTTGCGCTGATCACCGCCGCCAGGGCGGGGCTGGCGATATAGCGGCATTCGACTCTCTTAGGCCCCTCGCCCGCAGGCCGGTGCAAGCAGACGACAGCCGACCATGAGCCGACCAGAGAGACCTCCGCCAGGCATCCTCAGGCCAGCCTTCGTCAAAAGCGATGGAACAGTTTCGAATTGCCGAACGTTTGATCGACCGCTGGGCAACCATTGGCATTGCCTAGGTGAATTTTACTGTATATAGACTATCTATTGTTTTATTCTAATTGCAGGGTGCAGGCCATGAAGCGCTGGCTGTCTCCGTTACGCGACTCAGAAATCATCGCGTGCATCGATACACTTTGCGATGAGTTTGAAGGTATAAGCGGTTCGATCTCCTATCCCGGCGGAAATCTTTCAATTCCTCTGACAGATAATGAGACGGCAGAAAAGTTGAAACAAGTTAACGGTTTTGCCATAAGTAGTTTTCACATTCAATACGGACAGTACAACTTAAGTTACAATCTGAATCACAACCAGAATAGCAGCCCTCTAGCTCTGATTGAAGTGTCACTTGGAACGAACAGTGGCACTCCTGGCCAATCCAATTTTTATTTCGAATGTATGCGACTACTCGTTGTTCCCCCTCCACTAGTAATTGAGAACGACTCACGGATGACGCTGGCAAGTTTCAAGCAAATTGAGACGGCGTTAGGAGGAGCCGTCAGTCAGTTTGCTAAGTTACAGCGCGATTATCAAATCGCAAGCGATGAAATGCGCCGCATGCACCTTGAGGAACTAGAAGCGGAACGGAAGAACTACCAAAATCGAGAAAGCCAGAAAGACCAAGAATTGCTTGTTGAAAGACAGAAGCTAGCCGAGCAGCAAAGGCAGCTAGACGATAGATCTAATACCCATGTCCGCCGGGAGATAAGAAAGGAGTTGAAGAACGCCATTTCCGAATCTCTCAACGATACAAGCTTGACTGCTGGCTTCGACAAAAATCGACGCTCCGTTCGATACTATTACTTTGGGGGACTATCCATTATTGCACTTTTCGCATTGTTGAATTACTATTTTATTTGGCTGGCGTTCTATGAAGGTTCGACTACCCAGAATGTTTTGATCGGTGCTCAATGGTGGCTGGGTGCTAAAGCCGCAGTGGCAACTGTGTCATTCGTGGGTTTCTTGTTATTGTTCTTGAAATGGGAAACCCAGTGGCTGAGACAGCAAGCAAATTTTGAGTCCATTCTCGCTTCGACCAAGATTGATATCGATAGAGCTAGCTGGATCGCGGAAACGCTTTTGGAGTGGAACCGCGCAAGTCCAGAGAAAGACATTCCAGAAGAGCTATTGCAGAGCTTCACTCGGAGGCTTTTTGACTGGGATGGTCGTGTGGAAGAGAACGCATCAGAATCTTTAGCTTCAACCATCCTCGGAGCCGCCGGCAAATTACAGATCGGCCCTCAGGGCACGCAAGTCGAATTCGGAAGGCGGGGCGTCAAAAAGCTTATTAATTCAGACGAATAGAGACATGTGTGGTATCAATCAGGTGATGAGTGATACGGTTCTCGCAGCGCGAAAGAGGGCCAGAGTTCGTTACCAGCAATATCGAACTTCAGCGTTTTCTTATGCTTACTCCATCGCGACTAGAATCTCGGCTTCCGCTGGGGGGGGGGGGGGACGCAGAGCCGGATTTGATCGTCGGGGACGAAATCGAAATGCCCAACTGCCGCCAACTCAAATATCCAGCCCCTCCTCGCTCACGAACTGGGCGCGTTCAGAGATGAAGGCGAAGCGGTCTTCGGGTTTGTTGCCCATCAGCTGTTCCACCGTGCGGGCGGTGGCGGCGCGGGCGGCATCTTCGAGGCTCACCTGCAGGAGGTGGCGCTTCCTCGGGTCCATCGTGGTTTCCTTCAGCTGGCTGGGAAGCATCTCGCCCAGGCCCTTGAAGCGGCTCACCTCCACCTTGCCGCGGCCGGAGAGTTCCTTCGCCATGATCTCCTCGCGGTGGCGGTCATCGCGTGCATAGGCCACCTTAGGCCCCTGGGCCAGTTTGTAGAGCGGCGGCACCGCGAGATAGAGATGACCGTCGTCGATCAGCCTCGGCATCTCGCGGTAGAAGAAGGTCATCAGCAACGAGGCGATGTGGGCCCCGTCTACGTCGGCATCGGTCATGATGATGACCTTGTCGTAGCGCAGGTCCTCCGGGCGATAGGATGAGCCTGTGCCGCAGCCCAGCGCCTGAATGAGATCGGCCAGCTGCTGGTTCTGCGAGAGCTTGTCGCGCGTGGCGGAGGCCACGTTCAGGATCTTGCCGCGTAAGGGAAGAACGGCCTGGGTCTCGCGGTTGCGCGCCTGCTTGGCGGAACCACCCGCGGAGTCACCCTCGACGATGAACAGTTCCGAGCCTTCCTTCTGGCTTGCCGAGCAATCTGCCAGCTTGCCGGGCAGCCTCAGCTTGCGCACCGCCGACTTGCGCGAGACGTCCTTCTCCTGGCGGCGGCGGATGCGCTCGTCGGCGCGGTCGATGATGAAGCCCAGCAGCCTGTCCGCCTGGGCGGGATGGCCGGTCAGCCAGTGGTCGAAATGATCGCGCACAGCATTCTCGACGATGCGCTGGGCCTCAACGGTGGCGAGCTTGTCCTTGGTCTGGCCCTGAAATTCCGGCTCACGGATGAACACCGAGAGCAGCGCGCCCGACGAGGTCATAACATCCTCGGCTGTGATCACCGCGGCCCGCTTGTTCTGGGTGAGGTCGGCATAGCTCCGGATCGAGCGGGTGAGAGCGCTGCGCAGGCCCTGCTCATGGGTTCCGCCCTCGGGCGTGGGAATGGTGTTGCAGTAGGAGGATGAGAATCCGTCATCGCCGCCAAACCAGGCGACCGCCCATTCGACGGTTCCGTGCCCGCCGTCCTTCTCGACCCGCCCCGAAAAAATGTCGTCGACCACGCGCGTCTTGCCTTCCAGGCGCTCGGCCAGGAAGTCCTTGAGCCCGCCGGGGAAATGCAGCACTGCCTCGGACGGCGTCTCGCTGTCCTTGATGAGTGCCGGTTCACAGGACCAGCGGATCTCGACGCCGCCGAACAGGTAAGACTTGGACCGCGCCATGCGGTAGAGCCGCGCGGCCGAAAACGCCGTGTTGCCCTTGCCGAAGATCTGCTCGTCCGGATGAAACGACACTCGCGTCCCGCGGCGGCCGGAGACCTTGCCCAGTTCCTGCAGCTTGCCGGTCGGCTTGCCGCGGCGAAACTCCTGACGGTACAGCTGCTGGCCGCGCGCCACCTCCACCACGACATGGTCGGACAGTGCATTGACCACCGACACGCCGACGCCATGCAGGCCTCCAGATGTCTCGTAGGCGCCGGAGTCGAACTTGCCGCCGGCATGCAGCGTTGTCATGATCACTTCAAGAGCCGACTTGTCCCTGAACTTTGGATGCGGATCGACCGGAATGCCGCGGCCGTTGTCGGTGACCGTCAGATAGCCATCCGTGGTGTAGGAGACCTCAATCCAGTTGGCATGGCCGGCCACCGCCTCGTCCATGGCGTTGTCCAGAACCTCGGCAAAGAGATGGTGAAGCGCCTTTTCATCGGTTCCACCGATATACATGCCGGGGCGGCGGCGAACCGGCTCAAGCCCCTCGAGCACTTCGATGTCGGCGGCGGTGTAGCTTTCCTCGCCACGCGATTTCGCCGGTCCCCTCCCAGACCGCGCCTTGGGCGCATCCGGCAGGTGATCAAACAGGCTGGCTGAGTTCGCAGGCTTGGACGGCTTGGCCATTCATCGATCCGAATCGTTGAGGAGACTGAGTATCCGCCGCAGCCCACCCCTGGCAACACTTGACTTCCCGCCTCCGGGCAAGGCCAAACTCGCCAGCATGACGCTGCAACCTGTGATCATCGGGAATCGCCCCCTGCTTGCAAGGCTGCTGCTGCTGTTCTGGGCGGCGGCGGTCGTGATGGGCGCGTTGTTCGCTCTGGCCGGCCTTCGGCTCCTCGGACCTGGCGAAAAGGGCGGTGCGGCCGTTCTCCTGCTGCTCGGCATGACGCTGAGCCTGGCAGGGATCATCATGTCCGGCCTGTGCTGGCGGATTGCCCGCCTGCGCGGCCCCGCCATCGAACTCACGGCGACCGGCCTTCTCGACCACCGCTTCTCCCCCGGCCTGATCCCATGGGAGGCGCTTACCTGGAAGATCGTGTTCAACGGCCGCGGCTATTCTGTCCAGTTCGACGTCGAACCTGCAAGTCGGACAACACTAAGCATCTACTGGCCACAGCGTGCGCTGGGGCTGTTCAACAGCCTACTGGGGCAGCCCCGCTTCACCCTCGTGGCGCTCGGCACCGGGCATTCCGCTCATGGACTTGGCGACATGCTGGCGGGCTTCAAGCCAGCTGCGGTCTGAGACACCGGGGCAGAACCCGCGCGGTTTGCTTGACAACGGCAACGAAGCAGCGTTTCCTGTCACGAAACAATATTGCTTCGCAGCATATGATTCAACTGGGGGATTGGCCAAGCCTGCTGCGAGGATAAGGGCTGGCCAATGGGAGAAAACGCATGTCAGACCTCAATTCGCGTATTGAGGCCATGTACCAAGGCGATCGCCGAGGTGCTTGGCTGTTCGTGGCGGCCCTCTGGGTCGTCGTCCTCTTCGTTCTGGTGATGTCATGGCCGCACATACCTGACCAGACCGTGCGGATCGTGGTGTTGATCGCGGCGGCTGCCGTTCTGATCTTCAACACCGCCTCGGTGGGCGCCATGCTTCGGCACTATGCCGAGGACAAGGAGTTCATCTACGGACTCGACATCAAGAATCTCGACGCGATGAAGAAGGACCGCTGACCATGGCGCGCTACACACCTCCTGAACAGAGCAGGTTCATGCAATGGGTCGACATCATCTTCGTGGTGCTGGCGATCTTCCTGGCGCTCTGGCTGCCGCTGCAGGCCGGCTGGGCGGGCGTCTCGCGCTCGATCCAGACCATCGAGAATCCCACATGGGAGGCTCTTGGCCAGACACCGGCCCAGGTCGAGCAGTGGGTCAAGCTCGGCTTTGCAGATGCCGCCGCCGCCCATGACATCATCCAGAACAAGTTCGACTATACCATCGACTGGCTGCAGTTGATCATCATGACGGTGGTCATTGCCGGCTATTTCATCTTTCTCTTCAGGGCCTCCGACAAGGAGTACCGCGACGTGATCGATGAGAAGTTCAACGGCAAGGGCAAGTGAGGAGATCAGCCATGTGGATCACAATTGCCAATATCGGCTGGATCGTCTCCGCCGCACTCGTTCTGTGGATGGTCTATGACTGGTTCCGCACCGACACAAGCTTCTCCGAGGAGACCCTGACCTCGTCCCGTGAGGGCGAGATCGAGGCCGTCCAGGAACAGCACAGGGTCTGAGGAGGAACACATGTCAGCCAACACTGCTTCGGCCTCCGCGCCGGTCAAGAAAGTCTCGCTTCTGCGCATTCTCGGTCCCGCCCATGTCTGGGCGCTGGGGGTGGGCATCGTGCTGGTCGGCGAGTATACCGGCTGGAACTTCGCCGCCGATAAGGGCGGAACACTCGCCGCACTGATCATCTGCTGGGTGATCGGCCTGCTCTACACCTCGGTCGCCATGATCGACTCAGAGGTGACCTCCACGGTGGCCGCGGCCGGAGGGCAATACGCCCAGGCCAAACATATCGTTGGACCCCTCATGGCGTTCAACGTAGCGCTCTACCTGGTGTTTGCCTACACCATGCTTGAGGTATCCAACGCGATCCTCATTGCCGACACCATCAAGGCCTACGCCGGAGAAGGTTTCGGTGACTGGCATTACCGCGGCGTCATCGCCACGGTGATCGTTGTGCTCGCGGCCCTCAACTACCGCGGTGTGCTGATGACGCTCAACGTCAACTTCGTGATCACCGCCGTCGCCTATGCCGCCATCATCGTGCTGTTCTTCTCGGTGCAGCCATGGAGCCAGGGCACCATCCTGAAGCTCAACGAGATGGTGACCCCGGAGAATGCCCTGCCCTATGGCTGGATCGGCGTCATTGCCGCCTTCCACTGGGGCATCTGGTATTATCTCGGCATCGAAGGCACCACGCAGGCGGCCGAGGAAGTGCGCTCGCCGGCGCGCTCGCTGCCCTATGGCACCATGGCCGGCATGATCACGCTGCTGATCGGCGCCTCGATCACGTGGTACGTCTGCGCCTCGCTGATGCCCTGGCAGTATCTCGGCTTCACCTACTACCCGCTGCTCGACGCCGGCAAGCTCACGGGCAGCGCCTTGCTTGAAAACATGATGTTCGCGGCAACGATCCTGGCGGCCCTGGCCTCGGCCAACGGCTGCATCAACGATGCCGCTCGCGCCTGGTTCTCGCTGGGCCGGGACCGTTACCTGCCGACCTGGTTCTCGGCGGTGCATCCCACCTATCGCACGCCTTACCGCTCGATCCTGTTTCTGGTGCCCATCGCCCTGGCCTTCGCCTTCATCGCGAACCTTGGCCAGGCGATCACCTTCTCGATCCTGTCGGGCGTGCTGCACTACACCTTCATGAGCGTGAACATCATGATGTTCCGCAACAAGTGGCCGCTGGGAAGCATCCGGCGCGGATATACCCATCCGTTCCACCCGCTGCCCGCGATTGTGCTGCTGGCACTGTGCATCGTGACCTACTTCGCCATCTTCCTTGGCTATGGCGCACAGCTCACGGCCATGGTGGTTTTCTATATCGTCATGTCACTGTGGTTCCACTTCTACCGGTACCGTTATGTGAAGCGCGGCGATCAGTTCACCATGCCCTGGCCGAAGCCACAGGGTTACTGATCTTTCCAACTCCAACTGCGGCCCGCCTTCCGAGGCGGGCCGTTTCATTTCCGGGCGACCTTCCATGTGGCAGACAATTCTGGGCATCGTGCTTGCCGGGCTTCTTGCAGGGCTCCTGGTTCGGCAGGCCATCAGGCGGGCGCGTCAGCGCAAGAGCGAGCCGGACCGGCTGTTCGAGAGGGCACGCACCATCCTGGATCACCCATCCGTCGCGGCAGGCGCCACTGCCGGAACCTATCTGCTCACCGGACGCTTCGCTGGCCATGACGTGCAGGTGAAAGCCGTGACCGATACGCTGGCCCTGCGCAAGCTGCCAAGCCTCTGGCTCATGGTGACGCTGCCAGGCGCCGTTCCGGTCTCTGGCACGCTCGACCTGATGATGCGGCCAACCGGACCTACCAGCTTTTCCAATTTTGACCACCTTCCGACGACGGTGGCCACACCACCCGATTTCCCCGAACACGCCGTCATCCGCACCGACGACCCCGCCCTCATGCCACCGCTCGAGCTCATTCAACCGCACCTCTCAGCGTTCCGCGGGCCCCGCGGCAAGGAACTGCTGATCACGCCAAAGGGCCTCCGCATCGTCGTGCTGCTCGCCGAGGCGGACCGGGCCCGCTATGGCGTGTTGCGTCAGGCAGATTTTGGCGATGCCGTGGTCGACCCAGAACTTCTCGCCAGCTGCCTCTCCGAACTCATTGCCTTGCGCGTTGGCATCGACAACTGGCACACTCGGACTTCATGAGTGACCAACCCGTCAACCCGCGCCTTGCGCTCCTCGCCTCGCTGCTCATACCGGGCGGCGGCCATGTGCTGCAGCGCAAGACCCAGCGCGGCCTCATGTTCCTTTTTTTCACCGTCGTCCTCGGCTGGGTCAGCGTGCGGTTGATGCCCGAAACAGCCAGTTTCTTTTCGCGCCACGTGGGCGGCATTTTCCTTTATGGATTGTCGGTGATCGATTCCTACAAGATCGCCCGCATCAACTGGGAAACCTGGAACTACGCCGAAAGGCAGAAAGCTCTCGACGGGAACAAACAGGATTGAGCGGCTCACCCTTTCATCTCTATAAGCGGCAATGGCATCTGCCGCAGACGATATCAGAAAACCGCTGACAGGAGTTTCGGAGACATGAGCACCTGGCCCCTCCACGCAACTTGGAACGGCCCAATCGTCATGGTTGGTTTCGGCTCGATCGGTCGCGGCACGCTTCCACTCATCCTCCGTCACATTAAATGCGACCCGAAGCGCATCACCGTCATCGATCCCGACCAGTCTCAGAGCCTGCTGGCCGAAAGGCAGGGCGTGTCGTTCATCAACGCCGCGATCACCAAGACCAACTACCGCCAGCTTCTGAAGCCACTGCTCACGGCCGGCCCCGGCCCGGCCTTCATCGTAAACCTGTCGGTCGATGTCGACAGCCTCGCCATCATGCGGCTCGCCCGCGAGACCAGGTCACTTTACATCGATACGGTGATCGAACCGTGGCCCGGTGTCTACTACAACACCAAGCTTCCCCAGGCAGACCGCACCAACTACGCAATGCGCGAACGCATGCTGGAACTGAAACGCGAGCTTGGACCTGGCCCTACCGCAGTGTCCTGCTGCGGCGCCAACCCTGGCATGGTGTCATGGTTCGTCAAGCAAGCCCTGATGGATATTGCCCGCGACACCAACGTCAAGGTGGCGCAACCGCAGACGCGGGAGGGCTGGGCGAAACTGATGAAAAGGCTCGGCATCAAGGGTATACATATCGCCGAACGCGACACCCAGCGCGGCAAGAAGCCAAAGCCGTTTGGAACCTTCGTCAACACCTGGTCGGTGGAGGGCTTCATTTCCGAGGGCCTGCAGCCAGCCGAACTTGGCTGGGGAACCCATGAGAAGAAACTCCCGCCCGCGGGACGCCGGCACAGGGCGGGCTGCGGCGCTGCGATCTATCTCGAACGGCCGGGAGCCGATACACGGGTTCGCACTTGGACACCGACCGAAGGCGCGCATTTCGGGTTCCTGGTCACGCATAACGAGGCGATCTCGATTGCCGACTATTTCACCCTGCGGGAGGGCCGCAAGGTCGTCTACCGACCCACCTGCCACTATGCCTACCACCCCAGCAACGATGCCGTGCTTTCCTGGCATGAGCTGCTCGGGGCTGGCGGACGCCGTCAGAAGGAGTCGGTGGTCATCGACGAGAAGGACATCGCTGACGGCCGCGATGAACTCGGCGTGCTTCTCTATGGCCACAAGAAGAACGCCTATTGGTTTGGCTCCCAGCTGTCGATCGAGGAGGCACGCAAGCTGGCCCCCTATCAGAGTGCCACGGGCCTGCAGGTCACCTCGGCGGTGCTCACGGGAATGATCTGGGCCATAGAGAACCCCGATGCGGGCATCGTGGAGACCGACGAGATGGACTATCGCCGCTGCCTCGACCTTCAGACCCCGTATCTCGGGCCAGTCCGCGGCGTCTATACGGACTGGACGCCACTCGAGTCCGTCGTCGAACTCTTTGCTCCCGACCTTGACCGCAAGGACCCGTGGCAGTTCCAGAACATCCTGGTGAAGTAGACGCAACGTGAACCACCCTCAGTCAACCATGCAATCCAGGAAGATCACCGTGCTCCGTTCGGCCCTCATCGCCACCAGCCTTTTACTGACACTCGCAACACCCATCACCGCCGCCCCGCGGCACGGTATCGCCATGATGGGCGAGCCGGCACTGTCGGAGGGCTTCACTCATCTTCCCTATGCCAACCCCGACGCCCCGAAAGGTGGCGAGCTCCGCCAAGCCGTGACCGGTTCCTTCGACAGCGTCAATCCCTTCATCGTGAAGGGCCAGGCTGCCGCCGGTCTGCGCGGTCTTGTGTTCGAGAGCATGCTCGGCCGCAACTGGTCGGAGGCCTTTTCGCTCTATGGTCTGCTCGCAGAGAGCATCGAGGTCTCGGACGACCGCCAGACCTTCACCTTCAGGCTGAGGCCGGAGGCCAGGTTCTCCGACGGCACCCCGGTCACGGCGGCAGATATCGTCTTCTCGATGGAGACACTACGCGACAAGGGCCGCCCGAATTTCAAGAATTCCTACTCGAAGATCACCAAGGTCGAAACGCCCGACGCGCGCACCATCAGCTTCACACAGGAGGCCGGAGATCGTGAGTTGCCGCTCATCCTGGGCCTGATGCCGATCATCTCCAAAGCCTACTGGCAAGGCAGGGATTTCGCCACGACGACCCTTGACCCCATCACCGGATCGGGGCCCTATGTGATTGCAAACGTGAAGGCTGGCGAAACGATCGTTTATCGCCGCAACCCCGATTACTGGGGCAAGGATCTTCCCTTGAACAGGGGGTTGTGGAACTTCAACGAGGTGCGCTTCGACTACTATCGCGATTCCAATGCCGCCTTCGAGGCCTTCACATCAGGACTGGCCGACATCCGCGTTGAGACAGATCCGGTACGCTGGAACACCGGCTATAACGTCCCGGCAGTCCAGTCTGGTCAGATCACGCTCGAAAAAATCGAACAGAAGACCCCGGCCCCGACGACTGGGTTTGCCTTCAACACGCGGCGCCCGATCTTCGCCGACCCGCGCGTCCGCGAGGCGCTGGTCATGGCCTTCGATTTCGAGTGGGCCAACGCCAATCTCTTCGCCAATGCCTATCGGCGCACCTATGGTTACTTCAGCGGATCGGAACTCTCCTCGCAAGACCGGCCCGTGGATGAGCGCGAGAAGCTGGTGCTGGGCGAGGCGCTGGCCAAATTGCGGCCGGACTTCGTTGCGGGTACCTACAAGCTGCCGGTCAGCGATGGCTCGGGAAGAGACAGGAAGATCCTGCGCGAGGCCGTCACCCTGCTGGGTCAAGCAGGCTGGACAGTGACCGACGCCGGGCTCGTCAACGCCAAGGGTGAGCCCTTTGCCTTCACCATCACCGTGCAGAACAAGGACCAGGAGAAGATCGCACTGCACTATCAGCGCACATTGAACGCAATCGGTATCAAGGCGGCAGTGCGGGTTGTCGACTCCGCCCAGTTCTCCGCCCTCCAGACAAGCTATGATTACGACATGATCCCGGTGAGCTGGTTCAACTCCCTGTCGCCCGGCAACGAGCAGGTGCTTTACTTCGGGTCCGACGGCCGCACCACGGAAGGAACCCGCAACTATCCCGGCATCGCCGATCCCGGCGTCGACGCGGCCATCAAGGCGATGCTCAACGCCAAGACCAGAGAAGATTTCGTAGCAGCGGTGCGCGCCGAAGACCGCCTGCTCGTCTCCGGCTTCTACATCATTCCCTTCTATGACGCGGGCGGCCAGTGGGTCGGGCGCTGGAAGCACATCGGTCGGCCGGACGTCCAGCCGCTGGCCGGTTTCGAGACGACGACGCTCTGGCGCAATCCGTGACGGTAAAGCGGGTGCAGGCCCCGCTGCACCTCAATCTCGCCCAACACTGCCTGGCGGGCAAGCCCGCCGACAAGACAGCTCTGATCGTGGTCGATGCTGCCCGACCACACCGTTGGAGCTACGGCGCGCTTGAGGATGAGGTGCTTCGCCTCGCCGGGGGGCTGCGAAGACAGGGCGTTGAGACTGGCGCGCGGCTGATGATCCGCATGGGTAACTCGCTCGACTATGCTCTCACTTTCTTTGCCGCCAATGCGGCGGGCGCTATTCCCATTCCGGCCTCGCCCCTGCTCACGCCGCGCGAAGTATCGGTGCTGCTGGCCGACAGTGGCGCCAGCTTCATGGCCTGGGATGGCAAGCTCGCGCTGCCGGAACTGGCGGGCATCAGGCTCTTGACACCAGATGACCTTTCCCGCCTGAAGCGGACGCCGCGCGGCGACTACGCAGCGACCCATGCCGATACACCGGCCTATCTCGTTTATACATCAGGCACCTCGGGCAGGCCGAAAGGCGTTCTGCATGCCCAGCGCGCGATCCTCGGGCGCCAGCCGATGTATCAGGGATGGTCCGGGCTTGCGGCCGACGATATCCTGCTTCACACCGGCGCGCTCAACTGGACCTATACTCTTGGTGTAGGGCTGTGCGACCCTTTCGTGCAGGCCGCAACCGCCGTCGTCTACACGGGCCCGGCTGATCCGGCCGTCTGGCCGCGCCTTGTTGCCGATCACAACGTTACCATCATCGCATCCGTGCCGGGCATTTATCGCCAGAGCCTGCGGGCCGGCCTTGGCCGGTCTCCCAGCCTTCGCCACGGCCTCACGGCCGGCGAGTCCCTGGCGCCCAGCATCCTCGAGTCCTGGCGCAGCGCAACAGGCTGCGAGCTCTACGAGGCGCTGGGCATGAGCGAAATCTCGACCTACATCTCGTCGGGTCCTTCGGTTCCGGTTCGGCCCGGGTCACCGGGAAAGCCGCAAGCAGGCCGGAAGGTGCGGCTTCTGCCGGATGGCGAGATCGCCATTCACCACAGCGACCCCGGCCTGTTTCTTCAGTACTGGGGTGATGAGGAGGCCACAGGTGCAGAGTGGTTTGCCACCGGCGACATCGCCGATATCGATGCCGATGGCTACGTCTGGTATCACGGCCGGGCGGATGACCTGATGAATGCAGGGGGCTTCCGCGTATCGCCCCTCGAGGTCGAGACCGTGCTCGTGCAGCACCCGGCCGTCGCCGATGCTGGCGTGCGCGAGTGGAAGGTGTCGGACTCCTCCAGCATCGTCGCCGCCTTCATCGTGCCGCAGCCAGGCGCCGGTACGGATGAGGCTTCCATCCTCGCATTTGTGCGCGAACGGCTTGCTGCCTATAAGTGTCCGCGGCAAATCTGGTTCGTGCCGGCCCTTCCGCGAACCGCAAACGGCAAGCTGATCCGGAAGGCACTGGAGAAACCCTGACCCATGCAAGGCCCCTTCACTGTCGATGTCATCTCTGACGTCATCTGCCCTTGGTGCTTCCTTGGAAAGCGGCAGCTCGATGCTGCCCTGACACAGCTTGCGGGGCTCGACGTGCTGGTGCGCTGGCGGCCTTACATGCTGGATCCCACGATCCCGCCGGAGGGGCTTGACCGCCAGGCCTATCTCCTCGCCAAGTTCGGGCCTGACCGGCTTGCAACTCTCCACGACCCGATCATCGCGGCCGCACGGGACCTGGCGGTTCCCTATGACTTCGCCGCCATCAGCCGAACACCCAATACGCTGGATGCCCACCGACTCATCCGCTGGTCGCATACAGCCGCGCGACAGCAAGAGGTCGTGGAGCGGCTGTTCATGGCCTATTGGAGCGAGGGACAGGATATCGGCGAGATATCCGTGCTCGCCCGCTGTGCCGGCGAGGCCGGCCTCAACGCGGCGCAGATCTCCGAACTGCTGGCCAGTGACCAGGACGTCGCCGAGACGAGGGCCGAGATCCGTCATGCAGCCGACATGGGTGTCACGGGTGTACCGACCTTCATTCTTGCCCGGCGCTTCGCCCTGCAAGGCGCCCAGACGCCGGAGGTGCTCGCCGATGCAATCATGCGAACCATGCAGTCCGACCAGGAATGAGCACGACCGAAACCCATAGTGGGGGCTGCCAGTGCGGCGCAATACGCTACCGGATCGACGGGCCGCTCCGGCCAGCTGGCTTCTGCCACTGCCGAATGTGCCAGAAGGCATTTGGCAATTTCGGTGCGGCTCTGACCGGCGTCGGGCTAGACGCGCTGCACTGGACCCGCGGACAGCCTGCCATCTTCCGGTCCTCGCCCGTCGTTGCGCGGGGCTTCTGCCGTGACTGCGGCACGCCGCTCTTCATGCTGGAGGACGGCTGGCCGATCATAGAGATCGCCGTCGGCACGCTGGATGATCCCTCAGCAAGTCCGCCGGACCATGTGGTTGGCGTTGAGAGCAAACTCAGCTGGGCCGACGGTCTCGCAGATCTGCCGGGCCGGCGGACGGATCAGGACCGCAACGCCCAGGACATCATGAAGCTCCGCTCGCTCCAGCACCCTGACCACGATACCACCAGTTGGCCACCGGAGAACCGCGACTGACCTGCATCACCCCAGCATGGCCTTGACCGCCAGGAGTGCGTCCTCGGCCTTCGACCCATCCGGGCCGCCTGCCTGTGCCATGTCGGGTCTGCCGCCGCCGCCCTTGCCGCCCAGGGCCGTGGCACCCGCACGCACCAGCTCCACGGCATTGAACCGCGAGGTCAGGTCATCCGTCACCCCGACGATCAAGCCGGCGCGGCCCTCGTCATTGACCGCAATCAGGGCCACCACGCCCGATCCGAGCCGCTGCTTGCCCTCGTCCACGAGCCCCTTCATGTCGTTTGGCGAAACCCCCTTCAGCACACGGGCGATGAGGTTGACGCCATTTACCTGCGTGAAGCCGTCATCGCCTCCCCGACCGCCGCCACCCATCGCGAGCTGCTTGCGCGCTTCGGCCAGTTCCTTCTCAAGCCGGCGTCGTTCCTCGAGGAGCGTCTCGACCCGGCTGACCACTTCACCCGCCGGCGCCTTGAGAGCGGCAGCCGTGGCCAGGACACGGCGGTCCTGCTCCACCAGATAGGCTCGTGCCGCAGGTCCCGCGAGAGCCTCAATGCGGCGCACCCCGGCAGCCGACGCGCTCTCGCTCACCACCTTGATGAGGCCGATGTCGCCGGTTCGCGACACATGCGTTCCGCCGCACAGTTCGAGCGAGTAGATCGGCTTTCCTGCCCCGTGGTGGTTTCGGCCCATCGACACGACCCGCACCTCTTCGCCATATTTCTCGCCGAACAGGGCCATGGCGCCTTCGGCGATTGCGGCATCGACACTCATCAACCGGGTGGTGACTGGATCATTCTGAAGAACGATCTCATTGGCGATCGACTCGACCTGCTGCAACTCGTCGGGCGTCATCGCCTTATTGTGCGACACGTCGAAGCGCAGCCGGTTGGGCTCCACCAGCGAGCCCTTCTGGGCAACATGGCTGCCGAGCGTGATGCGCAACGCCTCGTGCAGCAGGTGAGTGGCCGAGTGATGGATGCGGTTTCCGGAGCGCCGCACATGATCAACCGACAGCTCGACGGCGTTGCCGGAACCAATATGGCCTTGCTCAACCTGCCCCAGATGAATGTAAAGGTCTCCGACGCGTTTCTGCGTGTCGCTCACCCGGAAGACCGCTCCCTCCGCCGTGCGGATGATGCCGTGATCACCGGTCTGGCCACCCGATTCACCGTAAAATGGCGTCTGGTTCACCACGATGGCGCCGTGCTGGCCCGCGGTCAGGCTTTCCACCTGGCGGCCATCGATCACGATCGCGCGAACAATGCCCTCGGCGGCTTCCGTGTCGTAACCCAGAAACTCGGTGGCGCCCCACTTCTCCCGGATTTCGAACCAGACCGTCTCCGTCTTGGCCTCGCCAGAGCCCTTCCACGCCTTGCGGGCTTCCTCGCGCTGGGCCTCCATCGATGCCTCGAATGCCGCCGTGTCAACGGTGATGCCGCGTGGCTTCAAGGCATCCTGTGTCAGATCGAGCGGAAAGCCGTAGGTGTCATAGAGCTTGAATGCCGTCTCGCCAGAAAACACATCGCCCGCCTTCAGGCCGGACGAGCCGTCGTCGAGCAGCCGCAGTCCGCGCTCAAGCGTCTTCTTGAAGCGCGTCTCTTCAAGATAGAGAGTCTCGCTGATCAGGGGTTCAGCGCGGACGAGTTCCGTGTAGGCCGCCCCCATCTCGCGCACCAGTGTCGGCACCAGCCTGTACATCAGTGGTTCCTTGGCACCGAGAAGCTCTGCATGACGCATGGCGCGGCGCATGATGCGCCGGAGTACATAGCCCCGGCCCTCATTGGAGGGCAGGACACCATCGGCAATCAGAAAGGACGAGGCGCGCAGATGGTCAGCAATAACCCGGTTGGACGCCTTGGCCTCCCCCACTGCAGGCACGCCCGTCTTCTCGACGATCGCCGCGATCAGCGCCCGGAACAAGTCGGTCTCGTAGTTGTCATGCGTACCCTGCAGTACGGCCGCGATACGCTCCAGCCCCATGCCCGTGTCAATCGACGGCTTGGGCAGGCTGACACGCTCCGACTTCGACATCTGCTCGAACTGCATGAACACGAGATTCCAGATCTCGATGAAGCGGTCACCATCCGCGTCTGCCGAGCCGGGAGGTCCGCCCCAGATCTTCTCGCCATGATCATAAAAGATCTCGGAACAGGGTCCGCATGGTCCGGTATCGCCCATCGACCAGAAATTATCCGACGTCGGGATTCGGATGATGCGGCTGTCGGGCAAGCCGGCGATCTTGCGCCACAGGGCATGCGCCTCGTCATCCTCGGAGTAGACAGTGACCGTGAGCTTGTCCTTGGGCAGGCCCAGTTCGCGCGTTACCAGCGTCCAGGCCCATTCGATGGCCTCAGCCTTGAAATAGTCGCCGAATGAAAAATTGCCCAGCATCTCGAAGAAGGTGTGATGCCGCGCAGTGTATCCCACATTGTCGAGATCATTGTGCTTGCCGCCTGCGCGCACGCATTTCTGCGCCGTGGTTGCGCGGCTGTAGGGCCTCTTCTCCATGCCGGTGAAGACGTTCTTGAACTGCACCATGCCGGAGTTGGCAAACATCAATGTGGGGTCGTTGCGCGGAACCAGCGGCGAGGAGGCCACCACCTCGTGACCCTGACGCTTGAAGAAGTCGAGGAAGGTGGAACGGATCTGTGCAAGCCCTGTCATGTGACGCCCGGCAATTGAATGGAAAGCGAGGGCACGTTTAGGACGCGAAGCACGGCCTGTCCAGATCAACCGGAGACAACTCTCCCGCCCTCTTCAGCAAGCAACAGCGCCCTCCGGGTTGGCGGAGGGCGCTATCTGCCGAGCGGTGTGGGGCGACACCGTGAGCGTCCGTCACCCTGGGGCAAGGGCAAGCGGAATCGTGAAGGCATAGGGAACGGAAGGATCAATCCTCCCCGTCATCAGTATCCTTTTCGGAGCCATTGCCGAGGGCTGCCGCGAGGATTCCCGCATTGGAGCGGATCTTCGCCTCGATGGCATTGGCAACCTCGGGGTTCTGGCGCAGGAACGTCTTGGCGTTCTCACGTCCCTGACCGATGCGTTCGCCATCATAGGAAAACCACGAGCCTGACTTCTCGACAACACCCGCCGCTGCTCCGAGATCAACCAGTTCACCGACCTTGGAGATGCCCTCGCCATACATGATGTCGAACTCCACCTGCTTGAAGGGAGGGGCCACCTTGTTCTTCACAACCTTGACACGGGTCTGGTTGCCGACCACCTCATCCCGCTCCTTGATGGCGCCGATGCGGCGGATATCGAGGCGCACCGAGGCGTAAAACTTGAGTGCGTTACCGCCCGTCGTCGTTTCCGGCGATCCGAACATGACACCGATCTTCATGCGGATCTGGTTTATGAAGATCACCATGCAGTTGGTCTTGGAAATCGACGCCGTGAGCTTGCGCAGGGCCTGGCTCATCAGCCGGGCTTGCAGGCCGGGCAGCTGGTCGCCCATCTCACCTTCCAGCTCGGCACGTGGCGTCAGGGCAGCAACGGAATCGATCACCAGCACCTCAACAGCGCCGGAGCGCACGAGCGTGTCGGCAATCTCCAGTGCCTGCTCGCCGGTGTCGGGCTGCGATATCAAGAGATCGTCGACCTTGACGCCCAGCTTGCGCGCATAGACAGGATCAAGCGCATGTTCGGCGTCGACGAAGGCACAGATCCCTCCGCGCTTCTGGGCCTCGGCGATGGTCTGCAAGGCCAGCGTGGTCTTGCCGGAGGATTCGGGGCCGTAGATTTCCACGACGCGTCCCTTTGGAAGCCCGCCGATGCCGAGGGCAATGTCGAGGCCCAGAGAGCCCGTTGAGATTGCTTCGATCTCGAGGGCGGTCGAAGCCCCGAGCTTCATGATGGAGCCCTTGCCGAAAGCCCGCTCGATCTGACTGAGGGCCGCGTCCAGTGCCTTGCTCTTGTCCATGGATGTATCAACGACCCGAAGATTCGCCTGCGCCATCGGTTTACTCCTTCATTATCAATGGGTCCATCAGAGGCTTGGTCACTGTGGAACCGCCGCCTGTGTTCGAACTATGTTCTATTTCTGTTCGTTTTGCAAGCACAAAATTTTTACTCGCTAAGCATCAGTTATTATTCGATATGTTCGAAATGAAACAGGAACAAACAGGGACGGGCACAGCTTTGTTGCGAGGCGGATTGTGGTTTGCGCCGACCCTAGCCCTCGATCGCTTCCTTCACCTTCTCGACCAGCTGCTTCAGTGAAAACGGCTTGGGCATGAAGCTGAAGCCCGAGTGACCTTCGAGATCATGCTCAAACTGCTCGCCAGGATAGCCGGACACGAAGACGAATTTGGTCTTGATGCCCCGCTTTCTCAGTTCACGGAGCAAGGTTGGCCCATCCATCTCCGGCATCACCACGTCGGAAATGATCAGATCGAAGCCTTTCTCGTCAGCTTCGATCTTTTCGATGGCCACCTCTCCGGAATTGGCTTCGACCACCGTATAGCCACGCGATGCGAGCGCGCGCAGCGCGAAGGCGCGCACAGCATCCTCGTCCTCGACCAGCAGAATACGTTCCTTGCCGGTGTAGTCGCGCTTCGCAGATTCGGCTGGCTTCTCCTCCACGACGGTTTCGCCTGCCCGCTGGGGATAGTAGCGCGGCAGATAGATGCGGAAGGTCGTGCCCTTTCCGACTTCGCTGTCACAGAAAATGAAACCGCCAGTCTGTTTGACGATTCCGTAAACCGTGGACAGGCCGAGGCCGGTACCCTTGCCCACGTCCTTGGTGGAGAAGAACGGCTCCCAGATCTTGTCGCGGATTTCCTTGGCAATGCCCGTTCCGGTATCGGCCACCTCGCAGGCAACGTAATCGCCTGGCGGCATCAGGGTGGGCATGATGCTGCGCGATGCCTCGAGCGGAACGTTGTAGGTCCGGACGGTGAGCGTCCCGCCATTGGGCATGGCATCGCGCGCATTGACGGCGAGATTGATGATCACCTGCTCGAACTGGTGAATGTCGACCAGCACCAGGCCCAGGTCACGCTCGTGGGCAATGCGCAACTCGACCTTCTCGCCCAGCACGCGGCCCAGCAGATTGCCGAGATCCGAAAGCGCCTCGGTGAGCGCATGCACCTTGGGCTGCAGGGTCTGCTTGCGCGAGAAGGCCAGCAGCTGACGCACGAGATTCGCCGCCCGGTTGGCGTTCTGCTTGATATTCATCACATCGGCAAAGGCGGGATCGGTGGGGCGCATCTTGGCCAGCAGCAGGTCGGCGAAACCGATGATCGGGGTCAGCACGTTGTTGAAGTCATGCGCAATGCCTGAGGCGAGCTGCCCTACCGCCATGAGCTTCTGGCTCTGTGCCAGCTGCACTTCAAGCGACTTGCTCTCGGTCTTGTCGACGGCGAACACCACCGCCGTGTCATCATCGGCCGAAAGTCGCGTGAAGGTGAACAGCACATTGCGCGGACTCTCGCCCTCGACGGTGGCCTCGATCTGGTGCTGGCTGCCCTCGTGCTGAAGGGCGGCGGCCAGTGCCTGCTGCAGCCGGTTGCGATCCGCGGCTGAGGTTGCAAGGGCCAGCTCGGCGCCGCGCCGAACCCTGGGTGAGAGATCGATGAAGGCCGCATTGGCCATCCGGATCAGCCCGTCGTGCCCGATCTCGGCAATGCCGATGGGGGCGTTGTTGATGAAACGTGACAGGCGCGGCGCCGAGATGGCGCCGGCTGCAGCGCCCCCGGCAAACTGCCGCGGCACCACCACCGTCCGGGCCGGTGCTGGCTCGCCCTCTGCATCGAAACCGGCCTGGTGGATGACCTGGACCGGAAACAGCCGCCCACTGCCGCCATGCCGGAGATCGAGGCTGAAGCTTTCGGTAACGGCCCCACCCGGGCGCGCGGCTATGCCGGACATGAGCCGCGCGGCATTGTCTCCCAGGAGATCGGTCAGGCTGACGCCGGAACCCTGGATCTGGGCCAGATCCATGCCCAGCCACTGGGCGAGCGTCACGTTGACATAGTCGACCTGGCCATCTGCCCTGGTCGAGAAGAAACCAACCGGAGCATTGTCGAGATAGGTGATGATGAACTGAAGCCGGGCAAAGGCCTGCTCCTGGCGCGCCCTCTCGCTGCTGATGTCCTCGAACTGCCACAGCCTGAGCAATCGCCGTCCGGCCAGCATCGGCGAAACCGAAAGTCTGATCCAGACCGGCTCACCCGGCGGCCCGAAGGGCATGCCCGGCAGGCTGGAGACACGCAACTCGCGAAGATCGGCCCTTCCCGCAACCACGGCCTGCGAGAGCTGGTAGAGCGGCGTTGCGAAATCCAGGTAAGGGGTGAGCAGTACATCAAGCGGCACCAGCCGCCCGCTTCCCGCGTTCTGCAACAGGTCGTGATAGGCTGCATTGGCATAGATGGCCCGCCCCCGGTCGTCGGTGACGACCAGCGGATGTCCGATCGCCCGGCAGAGCGCATCGACGAACAGCCTCTCGGACCTGCCATTGCCAAGCCGCAGCACGCCCGCAAGCAACCCGTAAAGGGCCAGCAGCCCAAATCCGGCAAGAGCCCCGCCGGACCACATGATCCAGCGCGGGTAAACCTGGGCGATATCGCGCAGGCCGAAGACAACGGTGGCGGCCACCAGGCCGGCGAGCACCAGCGCGAACGCAGCCCGCACAGCGCCCCAACCGGACACCCCCGTCTCCGCGGCCTCGCCCCCTGCCGGCGGGTTGCTGTCGTCCATGCCTGCTCACCTCGAATCATTGGCAGTATAGGGCAAATGCCACTGGGCGGAATCATCCGCACAAACCCGATCTTGGCTTTACAAAGACGTCTCGGGCCGTCACAGTTTTGCCAAGCAAGGACGGATCACATGGATTTCTTCACCCAGAACCTGCAAGTCATCATCGCATCAACCATCGTGTTGGCCGGCCTCCTGTTGACGCTTGGCCTCTGGCGCATCTTCAGCCCGCGGCTGCTGTCCCGGCGGGGCCAGCGGCTGGGAGTCAGTGAATATTGCGAGATCGACAGGACCCGCCGGCTGGTGCTGGTCCGGCGCGACAATGTCGAGCACCTGCTGCTGATCGGCGCGCAGCAGGACCTGGTTGTTGAAACGGCGATCACCCCGGCCGCCATCGCGGGTAGTTACGCAGGTGCTGCGGGCCAGCCCACTCCGTCCTTTCAGCCCACTCATGCCCAGCACTCCTTCTCCCCGGCCGGCGCGAGCCCACTTGCGCCCCGCCAGCCAGCACCCCTGGAGCGCAAACCGGCGCCGCTGCCATCCGTGCGCGAGGAACCCCACATCTGAAAAGGCCCGGCCTCCCGGCCGGGCTGGCATGAACTTGCGTATCGCGGGCCGAGGTCGAGGTTCTAAAGATCGCTCTTGCCTGCCGGCCTTGCCGCGCGTTCGGCCATGAAGCGATCGAACTCGTCCTGGTCCTTGGCGCGACGCAGACGCTCGACAAAGGCACGGAACTCACGCTGTTCGACATCGAGCCGGCGCTTCTCTTCCTCGAGCCGCCGCAGCTGCTCGCGCTTGTAGGCGTCAAAAGCCGCATTTCCGGATCCCATCGCGGCAGAGCCCACGCCCTGCCAGCCCCATGACGAGATATCGGGCAGCGTCAAACCACCCCACGGGGCAGCGCCTTGCGCCGAGCCCTTCCACAGCTGGCCAAATTTCCATTTGGCAAAAATGGCCAGCAGACCCAGAGGCCAGAAGACCACGAAGCCGGCGACCATGGCTCCGATCTCCCATCCGGACCAGCGGCCAAGACCACCCGACTTGCAACCATGTACAGAACCCTGCGCTGTGTCTCCGAACTCGGCAGAAGCCATTTTGGTCATCCTCCATGTTTTCCGTTTCCAACGGTGACGCAGACATGGGAAGTGCTGCCCACCACTTCAACCAAAATCGTCGGCCGCACCATCGACCGGTCGGTTCCATCGCCAGCCGTTTTACGTTAATCAGGTCACACCGAACTTCACCGGAGTGTGCCGCCCATGACCTCGCGCCGAAAGATTGCAATGCTGACTGCAGGTGGTCTGGCGCCATGCCTGTCCTCGGCGGTGGGCGGCCTGATCGAGCGATACTCCGAGCTGGTACCGGAGTCGCCGATCATCGGTTATCTCGCCGGTTACAAGGGGCTGCTGCAGGGAAAATCGATTTCAGTCACTCCAGAGGTGCGGCGGCGCGCTCATGTCCTGCATTCTCATGGCGGCACACCGCTCGGAAACAGCCGCGTGAAACTCACCAATGTGGCTGATTGCGCAAAACGCGGGCTGGTGCGCGCGGGAGAAGACCCCCTGAAGGTGGCAGCAAGCCAGCTCGTCAGGGATGGTGTGAGCATTCTTCACACCATCGGCGGGGACGACACCAATACCACGGCAGCAGACCTGGCGCAGTACCTGAGCTCCAACGGCTATCAACTGACAGTGGTCGGCCTGCCCAAGACCATCGACAATGACGTCTTTCCCATCCGTCAGACCATGGGAGCCTGGACAGCTGCAGAACAGGGTGCCGTGTTTTTCGAGAATGTCGTCAACGAACAGTCCACCTCGTCTCGGCAGCTCGTCATCCATGAAGTGATGGGCAGGAACTGCGGCTGGCTCACCGCTGCTACCGCACGCGCCTGGCGCGAGCGACTAGATTCCCATGAGTTCCTCCCCGAGTTCAACCTCTCGAGGCGCCACAAGGACATTGACGCCGTTTATATTCCGGAGGCCCCCATCGACATTGACCGCGAGGCGGACCGGCTGCGCAGGGTGATGGATGCAAAGGACTCGGTCTCGATCTTCGTCAGCGAGGGTGCATGCGTCACCGAGATCGTGGCGGAGATCGAAGCGGAGGGCGGCAAGGTCGATCGCGATGCCTTCGGCCACGTCAGGTTAGATCAGATCAAGGTTGGCGACTGGTTCGGCAAGCAGTTTGCCAAGAAGATCGGCGCCGACAAGACACTGGTTCAGAAGTCTGGGTATTTCGGCCGCTCTGCGGCCGCCAACAGGGCCGACCTCGACCTGATCCGTGCCATGGTGCATGTCGCGGTCGACTCGGCCCTGTCCGGGATTTCGGGTGTTGTCGGACATGATGAGGAACGCGGCGAGGCGCTCCGCGCGATCGAATTCCCACGCATTAGGGGCGGCAAGCACTTCGACCCCCGCACGCCGTGGTTCACTGACATGCTTAACGACATTGGCCAGAGCCCATGACCATTCGCGCCGTACCAATCGTCGTGGCCCTGATGCTTGCCGCAAGCCCGCAGGCAGAGGCCGATTTGGCGCTCGAACAGGGCCGGGTCGATTTCATTGCGCTGTGTGCGCCCTGCCACGGCGCCAACGGCAAGGGCGACGGGCCCAAGGCCGCGGGCCTCTCCAGCCACCCTTCCGACCTAACCCGGATCACGGCAAGATACGGCCTGTTTCCAGAAGAAAAGATCTTCGGCGCCATTGCCGGGCTGGATATGCCGGAGGGCCACGGCACCCGCGCCATGCCAATCTGGGGAGACGTGTTCGTGACCGAGGGCGTTGGCAAGGGCACCACGGTGGCCGATGCCACGCGGGCCTCCGATGAAGCCTCAGGCCGCATCGCGGGGCTGGTCCGCTACATCGCATCGATCCAGGACATGCCTTGAGCCTGTTCCGGGATGACAGACGCCTCGCGCGCCACCCACTTGAAGCACAGAAGCAGCTGTCAGCCGCGACGCCCGTTGCCGGACTCTGGAACCGCATGGGCGGATTGCTGTCGGCAGCCGGCCGCGTGAGTCAATTGCCGCCTGCTGCAATGCTGGCCGTCTGGTGCGTTGAGTGTGGCGACCTGCCCTTTCGCCGCGGCCGCCCCGTGCTGCGCTTCGAGCCACACGTGTTCTTTGCGCGCTGGGGCGAGCGCCATGCAGGCAGGTTCGATGCCCATTTCCAGTTTGGCGGCCGCTTCGGCGTCGAGGGCGCCAGATGGCAGGGCCACATGATGCGCGCGCGCCCTAGCGAGGACTGGCAACGCTTCCATGGAAATCAGGAGGCCGAATACAGGGCGCTGGCCCTCGCCACCCGCCTCTCGGACGCCGAGACAGCCCGCCAGTGCGCCAGCCTCGGGGGTCCGCAGATCATGGGCTTCAATCACCAGTCCTGCGGATATGAAACCGCCACCGCCATGTTCAGGGCGTTCTCGCGCACCGAGCGCTGGCAGGTGCTTGCCTTTTTCGATTTCTGCGCCTCAAAGGCCCTGCTCGACCCGCTGCAGCGCTGTGACTGGGCCTCATTCGCAACCATCTACAATGGGCCCGGCAATGCAGCCGCCTACGCCTCGCGGATCGCCGCCGCCCATGACGAGGCTTGCAGGCTGCTTGCCGCCGCCGGGCAAGTGTAATAGTCATCTGGCTATAACGATGACAGGATACCCGTGAACAGGACATGACATGGCTCAGCCTATCGCCCGATGAGTGGGAGGCTGTCCGCCTCAGCCTCAAGGTCGCCTCAGTCGCCATGCTGGCAAGTCTGCCTTTGGCGATCGCGGTTGCCTGGCTGCTGGCGCGCCGGGAGTTCTGGGGCAAGTCGCTGGTCAACGGCCTCGTGCACCTGCCGCTGGTTCTGCCGCCAGTGGTGACGGGCTATCTCCTGCTCCTGAGCTTTGGAACCCGCGGCCCCGTTGGCGCCTTGCTGGCCGATATCGGCATCGTCTTCGCGTTCCGCTGGACGGGAGCGGCGCTGGCCTGCGCGGTGATGGGCTTTCCGCTCATGGTGCGGGCCATTCGCCTGTCGATAGAGGCGGTTGATCCACGTCTTGAGCAGGCCTCGGCTACGCTGGGCGCCAACAGGGCCTGGGTATTCGTGACCGTGACGCTTCCGCTCACCCTGCCCGGCATCATCGCGGGCATGATCCTGTGCTTCGCGAAGGCCATGGGCGAATTCGGCGCCACGATCACCTTCGTCGCAAACATTCCGGGAGAGACCCAGACGCTGCCCTCGGCCATCTACGCCCTGACCCAGGTTCCAGGCGGTGATGCCGGCGCCCTGAGGCTCACAGCCATCTCGGTGGCCATTTCGCTGGGAGCACTGATGATCTCCGAGTTTCTCGCCCGCCGCGCGGGTCAGCGGATTTCAGCATGAGTCTCGCTGTTGACGTCCGGCTGGAACTTGGAGACTTCCTCCTCACGGCAGCCTTTGACAGTGCCGGGCCGGTCACCGCAGTTTTCGGAGCTTCTGGTTCCGGCAAGAGCAGCCTTGTCAATGTGATTGCGGGGCTGCTGTCGCCACGCGATGGCAAGGTCACACTGAACGCAGTGCCACTGCTGGACACATCGCGCCGGATCAACGTTCCCCCGCACAGGCGGCGGATCGGCTATGTATTCCAGGACGCACGCCTGTTTCCGCACCTCTCGGTGAATGCCAACCTGTCCTATGGTGCGTGGTTCACGCCTCACAAGGAGCGCTATGCCTCACGCGGCCAGATCCTGGAACTGCTGGGCCTCCATCATCTGCTCGACCGCCGCCCGCATGATCTGTCAGGCGGCGAGAAACAACGCGTCGCCATCGGCCGTGCATTGCTCGCCTCGCCGCGGCTTCTGCTGATGGATGAGCCGCTGGCCTCTCTTGACGCGCCGCGCAAGGCCGAGATCATGCCATATCTCGAACGGTTGCGTGACGAAATCCGCATTCCCATCGTCTATGTCAGTCACTCAGTAGATGAGGTGATGCGGCTGGCCAGCACCATTGCGGTTCTGGACCGCGGGCGGCTCACCGCCTTCGGACCGGCGGGCGTCATCGCACAGCGGCTCGACCTCGCGCCGCCGGAAGAGCGTGATGAAGCCGGCGTCATCCTCGAGATGCAGGTCACTGGCTTTGATCCCTCGACTGGACTGACGGAACTGACCTGCAGCGCCGGCCGGTTGTTTGTACCAGGGCCGGTCTCACCTGCTGGCGGCAATGCACGGATCCGCATCCGTGCCCGCGATGTGATGCTGGCCACGGAAGAACCGCGCAACATCAGTGCACTGAACATCGTGTCCGGCCGCGTGCGTGACATCAGACCGGCGGGGGCCCACGCAGTGATCGTGACCCTCGATTGTGCCGGCAACGCGATCATCGCCCGCATCACCCGCCATTCCGCAACCCAGCTTGGCCTTGTGCCCGGAAGGTTGGCCTACGGGATCATCAAGGCGGTGTCGGTGAGCGGGCCAGCCAGCCACCCCACTGAAGGTTGATCAGGCACCGGCTTTCGCAGAACGCGCCGGCATGTCCCTGACGAGAGCGGCCAGATGCGGCGCGCTGGCGCGCAGAGCCGCTCGTTGCATGGCACGGTAGCGCTGGATCAGGCTGCGGCCGAAAGGCGTCAGCGTGGCGCCACCGCCTTGCCTGCCACCGCTGCGCGACTGAACCACCGGCTTGCCAAACATCTTGTTGAGTTCCTCGATCAGTTCCCAGGCCCGCCGGTAAGACATCTTCATGGCCCGGCCGCCTGCCGAAATCGAACCGAGTTCGGCAATTTGCTCTAGAAGTTCGATCTTGCCGGGGCCGACACGACGGCCTGGTCCAAAGTCGATTCGAATGCTGAGGTCGGCCATTGGTTTCACCCTTTGCTCCAAGTATTATGATCGGACAAACTGGTGCGCAAATCCAGAGGCAGCGCAGGGAGACCCGGCCCACATGGCAAGTGTTCTCACGGTCACGCTCAACCCCACGATCGATGTCTTCGGCCAGGCTGCCACGGTTCGCCCCACCCACAAGGTCAGGCTGGATGGGACCACCTATGAGCCAGGCGGCGGCGGCATCAACGTATCACGCATGATCCGGGAACTGGGCGGCACAACGACGGCGCTCGCCTTGAGCGGCGGCGAAATGGGTGCGTTCCTCGCCCGGTTGCTGGCGGAGGAAGGCATTGCCTTCCAACCTGTGCCGATACAGGGGCAGACCCGTGTGGCCTTCATGGTGCGGGACCGCTCCAGCGGGCTCGAATACCGCTTCGTGCCAGAAGGACCCCAGGTGACTGCCGCCGACATCGAGCGCTGCATCGCCGCCATCGATATGCGGCTTGAAGGTTACGTTGTAGCCAGCGGCAGCTTGCCTGTCGGCGCACCACCGGAGAGTTATCTGGATCTGGCACGGGCCGCCCAGCGCAATGGCCTCTGCTTCGTGCTCGACTCCTCCGGTCCGGGGCTGAAGGCAGCGCTTGATCATGGCGGGCTGTTCCTCGTCAAGCCCAGCCGGAGCGAACTTGAGGCCTATGCGGGCCGCAAACTCGATGACACCGGAGTGAGCCGCATGGCAGCTGACCTGGTATCCGCCGGCAAGTCACGCCTCGTTGCCGTCACGCTTGGCGAGGAGGGTGCCCTTCTTGCCTCGCCGGAGGGGGTGATCAGGCTTCCGGCCATTCCGGTGGAGGTGCGCTCGGCAGTTGGAGCAGGCGACAGTTTTCTCGGCGCGATGGTGTGGGCCCTGAGCCAGTCCTGGCCACTCCGGGAGGCCTTCAGGCTTGGCCTGGCGGCCGGGGCGGCAGCAACCTCAAACCCAGGCGTGACGCTGTGCCGAAAGAAGGATGTTCTGGCGCTTTACGCAAAGGCACCAGCATGCTGAACTGAACTGTCCAACACGGAGTTTCACATGCGAACCACACTCTTCGCTCTTGCTGCGCTGGGCAGCTTCGCCATCGCCGCTCCACTGGCAGATGCCTGCACCCGCATCGTCTACAACAGCGGTGACAGCTTCTTCGTCGGCCGCTCAATGGACTGGGCGGAGGAAACCGGTACCGACCTGTGGGCGTTTCCATCTGGCTTGAGGCGCGATGGCGGTGTCGGCGAGGGCTCGATCACATGGACCTCGAAATACGGATCGGTGATCGCCGGCTTCTACAACGTCGGAACCGTTGACGGCGTGAACGAGGCCGGTCTTGTCGGCAATGTGCTCTATCTGGTCGAAAGCGACTACGGCGATGCGAAGGCAAGCGGCAGGCCGCTGCTCTCGGTGGGCGGTTGGCTGCAATATGTGCTCGACAACTACGCAACAGTGGCCGAGGCGGTCGATGCCCTTTCCCAGGAGCCCTTCGCTATCGTCGCGCCGGTGCTGCCGAATGGCAAGGCGGGCGCGGGCCATCTATCGATCGCGGACAAGGCCGGCGACTCGGCGATTTTCGAATACATCGGTGGCCGGCTCGTCATCCACCACAACAAGTCCTATACGGTGATGACCAATTCTCCGACCTTCGACCAGCAGCTTGCCATCAGCACCTACTGGAATACGGTTGGCGGCATCAACTTCCTGCCAGGGACGAGCCGCGCCTCGGACCGTTTCGCACGCATGGACTGGATGCTGAATGCCGTCCCTCAGGTCAAGGATGCTGCACTTGCATCGGCCACGGTGATGTCGCTGATGAGGTCGATCTCGGTGCCCCTGGGCGTTCAGGATCCGACCTTGCCCAACATTGCCGCCACACGCTGGCGCACCGCGGTGGACATCAATGCCGGGCGCTATTTCTTCGATAGCGTACATTTTCCGACGGTCTTCTGGGTGGACCTGCCGAAGCTGAACCTCAAGCCGGGCGCGCCCGCTCTCAAGCTGGACCTGCAGGGCCGGCCGCTGCTGTCCGGCGAAGTCTCGGCAAGCTTCAAGCCAGCCGAGCCGTTCAAGTTCCTGTCGCCCAAGGGCTGAGGAAAGGCCTTTACACGGGTGTACCGGCCAGAGGATAGTTCGAAGCTTCGGAGCGCCGGGCCGTCTCCAGGAGGGTCCTGCACCGAGGCTGGGAGTGAAACACATGAAGAAATCGATACTGTTCTGCCTCATGCTGCTGGCAGCGCCGGCATTCATGGCGGTTCCGGGGTACGCCGTGCTTACCAAGGACGAGCAGCGCCACTGCCAGCGCAAGGCCGAGCGCTATGCCGATGAGCGATCGGTGGGCAATACGGTGGGTGGCGCCATTGGAGGCGCGGTGATCGGCGGCATTCTGGGCGGTGTGATCGGTGGCGGCAGCGGCAGCGACATCGGGACCGGGGCAGCCATCGGCGCAGGCGTGGGTGGCGTTGGCGGCGCAGTGCGCAGTTCGCAGCGCTGGAAGGACTATTACTGGAAAAAATACAAGGACTGCGTGAAGAAATACGACTGAGGGCAATCAACACACCCTGCCGTTCCGGGTATGGTGGGCGATGAAGGACTCGAACCTTCGACCCGCTGATTAAGAGTCAGCTGCTCTACCACCTGAGCTAATCGCCCGCCCCCGAAGGACGATCGGCCCCGCAGAACCGGGGCCGATAGCGGGGTTCCTACATCGCCCGCCCGCCCCCGTCTACTGTTTTTTCAGCGCCCTGTTGACACCCGAAAGCACAGCCTTGAGCGAGGCAACAACGATGTTCTTGTCGATGCCGACGCCAAACAGGCTGCTGCCGTCTGGCATTTTCAGTTCGACATAGGCCACCGCCGTTGCATTTGCTCCCATGCCCATGGCGTGCTCGCGGTAGTCAGCCACATCAAAGGCGAGGCCGGACTCCTTACGGATCGCGTCCACGAAACCATCAACGGGGCCAGTGCCATGGCCCAGGATCGTCTTTGCCTTGCCATCCACGGTGATCTTGGCAACAACGTCCTGGTGGCCCTGGTCGCTGCTCGCGCTGTGCGACACAAAACCATAACGGCCATTGCCCTCGAGATACTCACTCTCGAAGGCGGTCCACAGCCGGTCAGCCGGAACCTCGACACCCTCGCCATCGGCGATGGCCTGAACCACCTTCGAGAACTCGATCTGCAGCCGCCGCGGCAGTTCGATGCCGTGCTCCTTCTCGAGAATATAGGCGATGCCACCCTTGCCCGATTGCGAATTGATCCGGATCACCGCCTCGTAGCTGCGCCCCACATCGATGGGGTCGATGGGAAGGTACGGCACCTCCCAGAGCGGCGAGTTCGAAGCCGACATGGCCTTGAACCCCTTGTTGATCGCGTCCTGATGAGAGCCCGAGAACGCGGTGAACACCAACTCGCCCGCATAGGGATGACGCGGATGAACCGGCAGCTGGTTGCAGTATTCCGCCATGCGCACGAGATCGTTGATGTTGGAGCAGTCGAGGCCGGGATCAACACCCTGGCTGTAGAGGTTGAGGGCCAGCGTCACGAGATCGACATTTCCGGTGCGCTCACCATTGCCGAACAGCGTACCCTCGACCCGGTCCGCCCCCGCGAGCAGCCCAAGCTCCGTCGCCGCCACAGCACAGCCGCGGTCATTGTGGGGATGAAGCGAAATCGAGACACAGTCGCGGTCCTTGATGTTGCGGCAGAACCATTCGATCTGATCGGCATGGACGTTTGGCGTCGACATCTCGACAGTGGCAGGAAGATTCAGGATCAGCTTGTTGTGCGGAGTTGGGCCATAGCAGTCCATCACCGCCTCGCAGATCTGCTTGGCAAAGTCGAGCTCGGTGCCGGTGAAACTCTCCGGAGAATATTCATGCCGGACGACCGCCTCCATCCCGAGTTCGCGCTCCAGCCTCTTGATGAGGGTTGCGCCTTTCACGGCAATGTCGACGATGCCCGGCTTGTCGAGCTTGAACACCACGCGGCGCTGCAACTCCGACGTGGAGTTGTAAAGATGCACGATGGCGCTCTTGACGCCCTTGAGGCTTTCGAAGGTGCGGCGGATCAGCTCCTCGCGGGACTGGGTGAGGACCTGGATGGCAACCCCGTCCGGAATCTTGCGATTGTCGATCAGGTAGCGGACGAAATCAAAGTCCGTCTGCGAGGCCGAAGGAAATCCAACCTCGATTTCCTTGAAACCCATTCTGACCAGCGCGTCGAACATGCGCAGCTTGCGGTCAAGACCCATGGGTTCGATGAGAGACTGGTTGCCGTCGCGCAGATCGACCGAGCACCACACCGGTGGCCGGGTGATGGTGCGGTTGGGCCACTGCCGATCGGGGAGGTTGACGGGCGGAAACGGGCGGTATTTTTCGCGGGGAGACATCATCATGGTTGTGAACTTCCGGAATTGCCTGGCTTAGCTGCTTGGATCAGTTCGAACCCCCGAGCGCCAGGGCAGAAGCCCGGCCGGCCCTCAGGGGCAGCTAAGAAGCAGGCGGCCAAGCGCAGCCAGCGGCAAGGACGCCGCCGGGACGAACAGGATGTTCCGCGCATTGGACATACAATTCCTATAGAACAGCCCGCGCCGGGGTGCAACCGGCTTGGACCCATATCCGTCCTGGAAGGTCAGGGCGCGGGTTTCAAGATCCTCAGATCTTCCCTACCACATTGACGAAGAAGCCATAATCGTCGGCCGTCAGGTCGCGGAGATCGTCTGAAAATCGACCAAAATTATAGCCGATGCCGAGGTCGAGATTCTCGCCGATCTGGCGATAGATGGTGGCGACGGCGCCAAGGTCGGCGCTCTGGCTTTCGCTTTCCCACAGTGCGCGGCCTTCCAGCATCAGGTCCCATTCCTTGACGACGTGGAAGTCCGCCCGCAGCACGGCGAGCTGGGCATTCGAACTCTGCCAGCCGCCATCGCCACCATCTTCCTCATCCGGGTTCCACTCGCCGATCCTCAGGCCATATTTGCCACCGACGGACAGCATCTTGGTGAGATCGTAGGTGGCATCGACACTGAAGATATGGCTGCGCTGGGCTGGGCCGTCGATGATGTCGCCATAGCCCTCATCACCTTCGGTGGGTGTATTGTAGACGAAGTTGTAACGGGCGAGCGCATTAAGCCGGTCATTGTCGATCGGCCTGTAGGCGTATCCCACTGCAGCGTCAACGTAGTCGCCCTCACGCAGCGTCTCGTTCGCGTCGGACAGAACCACGTCGGCGGATGCGAGGAACCGCCAATTGGCATTCAGGGCATCGGAATAGCGGCCAGCAATATAGTAAGCTGTAATATCCTCGCCTCCATCAGTCTGGTCCTCGTCGAACCGGATCTCACCCTTGAGTGAAGCGACAAAATCCTCATTAGGCGAGTAGACCGCCGTGGCCGAGAGTGCGGTGCGGCGAAGCTCGCTGGTGTCATAACCGAGAACGGCGGTATCGCCCCAGATCATGCCGGATTCGATGGCCCCGCCCAGCTTCCACTCGGGCACCGGCGTATAGCGAACGCCATAGACCTGGGTTAGGCTCGGCTGATCGGCCAGGAAATCGAACACGTTCTCGGAATAGGCCGACAGACGCTCGCTGAAGCCACGGCTGACGCCTGCAACAATGCCGCCCGTCCCGTCATCCGCAACCGGCGCAAGAAGATCATTCAACGCCCGGTTATCCGAATCGAGGGCGTAGCCGATGTAATATCGGTCAGCCGCGACCGGCCGGTAGTTCAACAGGGCGCGCCCTCCAGCGCCATTGCTACCGTAGGAGACCTCCGCCGTGCCGTCGAGCGTGTCGGTGAAGGTATAAGTGCCGCCGATTCCGCCGCGGTTGCTGAGGTCGATGTCCCCACTGCGGTCGAGCGTGGCCTGGCCAAAGGCGTAGATCGAGGAGGTCTCGCTAAGCACCCGTGTGATGCGCAGTGCCGCGTCAGTGCGCTGGCCGTCTGTGTCTTCCTCGGGATTGTCGGCGTCGAGTTGCTGGGCGCCTGCTGCAATCGAGATATCTTCGGTGATCATGTAGGTGAGATCGCCGCCCGCCTGATACTGGGAGACATCTCCACCCATGGAGAGGTAATCACCATAAAGATTGAGGCTGAGGCGGTCGTTGAGCGCGATGTCGCCCTTGAAGCCAACCTCATGCCGGTCACCCGAGACGATTTCCTCGAGCGAAGAGAAGCCCTTTTCCTTATAGGCATAGCTTGCCTGCAGGTCACCCTTGGCGCCTGGCACGATCTCAGACACGTCCAGGCGGCCCAAAACACGGTAGGCCATGGCCCGCTCGTCGCTGCCCAGCAGGCCGGACTCGACACCCGTCAGCCCACCATTAAGGGATTCCGAAAAGCCAAATCCCGGCCCCTCGGACATCGCAACCTCGCCTTCAAGGAAGGTGCGCTCGCTCTTGTAGAACTGTATGTCGCCGCCGATCAGCTTCTGGTCCGCGGGCCCGGTGTTTTCCATGGCACCGGTGACGCCCAGCCTTACGTTGTTGCCGATCCATTGCTGTGCCCTTCCGCCATAGACATAGCCATCCACATCGCCGGCCGATGGCGTATACTCGTAGGCTACTTCGAGATATTGATCATAGCCCCCGATTGCACCGTCGCGCACGATGTTGCCAATGTCGACTGTCGAGGCAAGAGGCCGGTTGAGCAGCACGATGCCCTGGAAATAGTCGATCGAGTAGTCCCGGCCATAGACCAGCTGGGTGCGCGCGGTGACCTGCCCGGTAACCGGGTTTCTCACCGTGATGAAGGCGGTCTCGGAGCCGACGGTGAGATCCTGATGGCTCAGAAAATAGGCCGAACCGCCCGTGCCGCGCAGAACGTCACGGAATGGAAGAGTTCCAGGCTGGGCCGCATAGGCATTCAGCTCTCCGGCGCGTTCGCCCGAAGCCACCATCTTGTCGGACTTCAGAACCAGATTGGCGCCATAGAGCGCCCGGTCGTTGCGCAGGAACTCAGTGCCGCGCACGTCGGTCTTGAAGTTGCCCCACACCACCCGATTGTCGCCACGCTCCAGCCTCACATAGAACTTGCCCTGGGTCGGAGCATCCTCGATCGCCACCGAGTCATCGCCATAGACCGGGTAATAGTCCTCAGGATCTATGCGCTGCAGGAAGCTGCGCGGGTCCTTGGCATCGAGATTGCTGAACAGGTTCTTCAGCTCCTCGTTTCCGGTATCGGCTGCAGCGGTGAGCAGATAGGAGCCCTTGATCTTGCCCTTCAGGTAGAACGAGATCCGGCCATTGTTGTACACGTCGTCATATTCGCCCGGCTTGACCTCCTCGATGTTCTTCGAGCCGCCGGCCTTGCCGAAGGTCACGTCCGCCATGCCAACATAGAACCATTCGCTTGACGGTATGTTGACCGAACGTTCGAAATTGATGCTGCCGCCTTCCTCGCCAACCAGCGCCACGTCGACGCTGCTCTCGCCAACCGGCAGAATGCGCTGCACAACAAAGCGGCCTTCGGCATCGACCGGAATATCCTCGCCCAGCACCTTGACGCGGGCGCCGGCCGGAATATCGCGACCCGACACCGTGATCGCGCCGCCATCAACCTGTATGTTGCGAAACGCTGTGTTGTCATCACTGTAGCCGGGAGCACTGCTGGGCTCTTCCGGCTTAACATTGGTTGCGGCGCGCCGGGCAAGCGTCAGTGGCCTGGTTTCGTCAAACCGCCCGTCACGGTCGTAGACGCGCAGCACATAGAAGAAATCGCCATAACCCTGTGTGGCGGCAACGTCCGGCATGGTCCATGACGCCCGGCCCGCCCTGCCAACAGGGACCACCGCGATCGGCGCGTCAGGTGCATGCCGGCCCTTGGCGAAGATGCGGATCTCGCTTCTGGCGATATAGGCGGGATAGTTGCTGCTGGCCAGGAACTCGATCTCTTCACCAACCGCGAAAGTGCGTCGCGAGGCGCTGGTCGCGGCATTCAGGATCGGCTTGCCACCGAGACCGTCATATTTCACCTGGATGTCAGCGGTGCCGAGCTCCGCAGGCGCATTGCCGGGCTCCGCGCCCTGCGGGGCCGTTCCGGCCACATGCTCTCCGTCGACACTGATTGAGAACATCTCCTCGCCGGTCTTGTCCTGCGCACGGGCCGGAAGCGCGGCCTCGAGAGCCAGATAGGTGAGCCATCCGAACAAGCCCGCCCGGAGCAAGCGGCCATTCATGGCACACCCCCGGATGACACGATGCGCGTTTCAATCTCGAGGCGGTAGCGGCCTGGATCGGCCGTCCAGAGCTTCTCGACTGCAGCCCGCACTGACATGAGCCGCGCCTTGGCGAGCTTGCCGGACTCTCCCTGATAGATGACCATGAGTGCCGATGGCTCCGCCTCGAGAGCCGCGATCAGCCGCTCGAGACCCTGGCGCCATTTCGGCTTGAGCGCCGCGGAGCCTTCCTCGAAGACCTTGCCATTGAGATCAAGACGGACCAGCCTGAGGCCCGCCGCAGCGAAGTTGAGCTTGACGATCTTGCCCGCCGTGAGACGAACCCGGCGCGGATTCTCGGAGGTGACGTGATAGCCCGACGGAAGCGTGCGGGTGTCGAGCTTCAGGATAAAGTTCGACCCCCGGTCCTGGTCTGGAATATCGGCGCAGGCAATATTGAAGCGCCCGTATTCGTCGCTGGTCACCAGCAGGCCATTGACCGTCGCCATGCGAACGCCCGGAAGACCCGGCTCGCCCTCATCCTGGTAGCCATCGCGGTTGCGGTCATCGAACACCTTGCCGATGATGTCGCTGCAATCAAAAACGGCTTCTTCGAGGATCCGCACGCGGGCGCGCGCCGTGGCGACAACCTCGCCGGTATTCGGATTGACGAGCTGCGCCTGATTGATGGCATCGCCCGGCTTGACCGAGGCATTGGCCACCAGCGTGAGCTTGAGGACGATGGTGCCCTCGGCATCCGGCACCAAGCCATCGAAAGTGAGACGCCGTCCATCGATCACGGGCTCCATCTTCACGCCGTTAGCGACCGCGCTGTTCGGCACGTAGGAAAAACCTGGCGGCATGATGTCGACGATACGAGCCGGATTGAGCGGAGAGTCCCGGACCGTGATCACATAGGGAATTCGTTCGCCACGTTTGGCGACGGTGACGGGCGTCACCTTGGTGATGGTGTTCTTGTCGATGAGCGGTATGACCGGCGTGGTGACCGTAGCGGTGACAGTGGTCGTCTGATCGCTGTCCGCCGTGCCGGTATTGACGACCTTCCCCGCCTGGACATCCGCAAGGGTGATGGTCAGCGCACCGGTCAGCACGCACGTCTCGCCTGGCGCGACCGACGGGCAGGTGACCGTTCCAGGGCTGATCTTGTCGTCGCTCACCACCACGTTGCTGAGCGTGACGGATCCAGAATTGGTTGCGGTCAGGGTGTAGGTCAGGACGTCGCCCAGCGTCACCGTTCCGGTCGCGTCGGGATCGCTGTTGCCGGTCAGAGACTTTGCGAGGACAAGCTGAGGGATCAGAACATCAACCGGCACCAGAGGGGATGTTCCGGAGGGCGTCTGGCCGGAGAGCTCGCCAGTGCCGGAGGCAGTCGCCTTGTTGAAATAGCGTCCGCCATTCTGCAATGGCGGCAAAGGAACGGCCGCAAGCACCCTGAGGGAAAAGTCGATGTAGCATGAGCCCGACGGCGGAAGGCTGAAACCACTGGCCAAAGCGGGCACGCCGCTGCCGTCGAACCCGGCGTTGAGCCCCCCGCAGGTGCCAGACGGCGCCGCAGAGATGTTGTAGGTGCCCGGCGCAGACAGAACCGGCGCAAAGCTGCCGAACAATGGCGCTGGCCCGGCCAGCTGATCGTTGACCGTGATATTGACGATGTTCTCGAGGCTGCTGACACTGACCGTCACCCGAAAGGTGACATCAAAGGTCCCGTCGCTGTTGACGGTGGGCCCGGCCGTCAAAGCCTTGCCGACGGCGATCCCCGGTATCGGGACCAGGGCGAAATCATAGCCCGTTGCCGCCGTGACGGCGGTCAGCAGAATATCACTGACGCTGACAGCTGCAGGGATCCCGCCGGCTGTTCCCGGGGTGACCTTGCCATTTCGAAGGCCGGGCTCACTGACATCGCCACGGTTGACGGAGTAGACTCCTGCGGGCAGCAAGGTGAACAGATAGGAGCCGTCCGTCAGCGTCGTGACCTGCCGTGTTACGCTGGCGCCGTCGATTGTGTTGCCCTGCAGCGTCATCACGACACCACTGATCGGCGTATCGCCCGGCGCGTCCTGCAGGCCATTGTCGTTGAAGTCGCGGAACACCGTGCCGGCAAGCGATGCCGCCTGCTCGACCGTCACCTGGCCAGAGTTCGAATTGTTGGACGTGTTGTTCTCAAGAGAGGTCGTGCTGACCGTGGCGGTATTTGTGAAGGACTGTGGCAGGGCGCTCACCGCGATGATCTTCACCGGCATGGTGATGATCAGTTCCCCGCCGTTGCTCATGGTGCCGAAGTCGCAAATGAACGAGGTCGCTCCCGCCCCTCCCGCGCAGCTGTTCTCCGTTGTCGTCCCGACCGTCACGCTCGCTACCGGGGTTCCGGTAAGCACCATGTTCGCGGGCAAATTGTCGGTGACCTTGACGTTGTCCGCCTCAGCGAAATTGCCACCTGTGTTGTTCCTGACCTTGACGGCGAAACTGAACTCCTCGCGCAGCGTCACCGGCGTCTTGGATGGAATCTTGGAGACGAGCTCGACATCAACTCGTGTCCGCACCGTGGTGTTCTCGTTGCGGCTGTTGTTGGTCATGTTGGTGTCGAAACCGGCATCGGTCTCGTCGGAAGAGACAATCACCGTGTTGACGGTGACACCACGGGCGATCCCCTGCATCGTGACCGTGACCGTCCGGCTCTGCCCAGCCGGCAGGTAAGGCACGGAACACTCAAGCGTACCACCCGTGGAATCAACAGTCGGAACCGTGCCGCAGCTGCCACCGGCCGGCCACTCAACCGACGAGAAGGCAAGAAGATTGGTTGGCGTATTCGGAACACCCGGCAGTTTGTCGACGATCCTGACGTTCTCCGCGGCCGAGGGCCCGGTGTTCGTCACGGTCAGTGTATAGACCGTGTTCTCGCCGACTGCGGTCGGATCGGGCGTATCGGTCTTGTTGACCAGCAGATCCAGCGAAGGGTTTGAGATGCTGGTCGAGGCCGACGCA
>NZ_JBIIDX010000214.1:0-3879 GCF_044238155.1 Aestuariivirga sp.
CGGCTTCAAGGCCTTGATCCTCACCGGCATCGAAACGGATGTCTGTGTGCTCGCCACGGCGCTCGATGCGGTCGACCGGGGCCTGCGCGTCGTGATGGTCAGCGATGGCCTGGGCAGTGGTAGCGAGACCGGCCATTCGGCCATTCTTCAAACGCTCGCGATGCGCTATGATGAGCAGGTTGAAATCGTATACAGCAGCACCATTCTCGAAAGGTGGCGACCGTGACCGTCCCCAGCTATCTCCGCACCCCGGCTGTGCCGCTGCATCGCGCCTGGAATACCTGGGCGGCGCACCGCTATCTCGACATGATTTTCAAGCCGCTGGGCATTCATCTTTCACCGCTGTTCTTTGCTGCAAGCGCGGGCAGGGCCATTCATCCCGGCCCTGGAAGTTCCATCCGGCTTGGCGCCCATCATACCGACGGCTCCCGCGTTGCGGCAAGGCTTGATCATGCGGGCACCGTGCTCGACTGGTCATGGACCAAGCAGTCCATGTTCGATCTCGAGGCGCAATGGACGACGGAACGCAACGGCGAGTGGGGCTTGCGCTTCTGGGTCACGCTGGTGCTTCGGCAGGAAGATGGCGCCCACTGGCATTACGACGAGGCCAGTGGTGTCGCCACCTGCACCGTGGGTCCGCGCACTGTGGCGGTGGCGCCCCGCCGCCGCCCGCTGCTCGTCACCGGCCATGCCACCGAGGCCGAGGTCGGCCATGAGTTCGAGTCGCGCGGTTACTGGTATCTGGAGTCACGTGGCACTGCGGCCCCCGTTCTTGCTCTGCGCTTCAATCTCGAGGAGGCCGCCTCGAATGCCATCCGCGTGGCCATTGCGGATCGCAGGGATCTGGCCATCAACCGAGCGCTCGCGATGACCGAGGCGAAACCTGCGCCCGACGAAGACGCGCCCCGTGCCGCGGTGCGCGACATCATGGGCTGGAACACCATCTGGGACGACGTCAACCACCGCCCCTACATCACCTGCTCACGCAATTGGGATCTCAAGAAATTCGGTGGCTTCGGCTTCTGGCTCAATGACACGGCGGTCAATGCATTGCTGGTATCGCTGTTTGATGCCGATCAGGCCCGCGAGACCCTTTCGGTCATTCTCTCGGCGGCCACGCCCGAGGGCAATCTGCCCTGCATCATGACAGGCAATGATGCCTGGGTTGACCGCACCCAGGCGCCGCTCGTGTCGTTCATTGCCTGGCAGGTCTATCAGCGCACGGGAAATCGCGCCCTGCTGGAGATTGCCTATCCGATTCTCCGCGCCAACAATCTCTGGCTCCGCCGGGCCCGTGACGGCAATGGCAACGGGCTCCTTGAATTCGGTTCCTCCGATGTCGGGCTTGGCCTGTACAAGGGCACCAAGCTTGCAGCGAAGGATGAATCCTTCATGGACAATTCGCCTATGCATGACGAGGCCAGCTGGAACGAGGCTTCGCGCACGCTCGACAGCGAGGATGTCGGCCTCAACTCGCTCTGCTGCCTCGACAGCATGAGCCTTGCGCGCATGGCCGAGGTGCTGGGCGAAAACCCGGAGCCTCATCTTGCCCATGCGGCCGAGTTGCGCGGCAAGATCTCGCGAGAGCTGTGGGACAGTTCGCGCGGCATCTTTGCCAACCGGCTGTGGAGCGGCAGGTTCGTGGCCAGCGTCACGCCCACCAGCTTCTTTCCGCTGCTCGCCGGGGCAGCTGAGGCTGCACAGGTGCAGGCGCTGCTGGCAAAGCTTGACGATGCACAGTGGTTTGGAGGCGCGCCGCCGCTGCCGTCGGTTGCCCGCCACGATCCCAGCTTGCGTGACAACGTCTATTGGCGTGGCCGCATCTGGCCGATTCTCAACTGGCTTGTGTGGAACGGTCTCAAGCCGCATGACAAGGCGCGCGCGGCGCGTCTGCGCAGCAGTTCGTGGGACCTGTTTCAGCGCAGCTGGCAGGATCGGCGGCTGGCGCCTGAGAATTATCACCCGGACAGCGGCGAGGGGCTCGACCAGCCCGATACCGATCCATTCTATTCCTGGACTGCGCTCCTGCCCTTCATGATGACCGAAGGCGAAGGCTGAACCCTGCGGCCTATCTCTCGCCGCGGCGATAGGGTTGCATCAGCGCTTCGGGAACGCGCGCCCGCCGCGCCACCACGACCAGCGCCAGGATCGAGAGCACATACGGTGCCATCAGGAACAGCTGGTAGGGCGCGCCGGGAATGGCGGTCTGCAGTCGCAGCTGGAAGGCGTCGAAAAGGGCAAACAGCAAGGCGCCAATCAACGCCTTGCCCGGCTGCCAGGAAGCGAACACGACGAGCGCGATGCAGATCCAGCCGCGGCCCTGCACCATGGTCGGAAAGAAGCTGTTGAAGGCGGCCATGGTCAGAAAGGCTCCGCCAACGGCCATCAGCGCCGAGCCCGCCATCACGGCGCCGGTTCGGATCGCCAGCGGGTTCAGGCCCTGCGCGTCCACGGCGTGTGGGTTTTCCCCCGCCATGCGCACGGCGAGCCCAAGCGGCGTTCTGGCCAGAACCCAGGCCGTGATCGCCACGCAGACAAGCGCCAGATAGGTTGGCGCGGTCTGTGAGAACACCGCCTCGCCGAGGAACGGAATGTCGGAGAGAACCGGGAAGACCACTGGCTGGAACGGTGTGATGGTGGGGGGCAGGTCGCCCACCTCGACCCACATGCGGTAGAGATAGTAGGACAGCGAGGCGGCAAGCAGCGTGATGCCGAGGCCGGTGACATGTTGTGAAAGGCCGAGGGACACGGTCAGTTTGCCGTGCAGCCAGCCGAATGCCATGCCTGTCAGCGCTGCGGCCAGCAAGCCGAACCACAAGGTGCCGCCCCAATAGACCGTCAGCCAGCCGGCCATGGCGCCCATGGTCATGATGCCTTCGATGCCGAGGTTGAGAACGCCCGCCCGCTCGCAGATCAGCGCGCCCAGAACACCGAAGATGAACGGGGTGGCGATACGCAGCACCGCGGCCCAAAGGCTGGCGCTGGTCAGAATGTCCAGAGTCGTGCTCATCGCTTGATCCTGTAGGTGGTGAAGAGAAGGGCGGTCAGCATGGCGAGCAGTGAAACCGACATGATGACATCGGCAATGAAGCTTGGAACGCCTGTGGCGCGGCTCATGGCGTCCGCGCCCACGAATACGGTGGCGATGAAGATCGCCGCCGCCACGACCCCTGCCGGGTGCAGTGCTGCCAGCATCGCCACCACGATGCCGGCATATCCGAAGCCAGGCGACATGGTGGTCGTGACATAGCCCGTTGGCCCCAGAACCTCGACCGAACCCGCGAGTGCAGCCAGTCCGCCGGAGAGAAAGGCAACGCTCATCAGGATGCGCGGCAGCGGAATGCCGGCAAAGGCTGCCGCACGCGGCGAAAGGCCCGCAGCCCTGGTTTCGGTGCCGAACACTGTGCGTGCCTGAACCGTCCACACCACCAGCGCCGCCACGATCGCCACCAGGAAACCGATGTGCAGCCTGGTGCGCGGAACCAGACGCGGAAGCCGCAGGCTTGGGTCGACCGGCACCGATTGCGGCCAGCCGAAGGCCAGCGGGTCCTTCAACGGACCTTCCACCATCAGCCCCACCAGCAGCAGTACGATGAAGTTGAGCAGCAGGGTGACGACCACCTCATCAACGCCAAAGCGGAGCCGCAGCGCCACCGGCGCCATCAGCAACAAGGCCCCGGCCAGCATGCTGACGGCCATCAGCAGGCTGATCGACAGTGGCACGGGCAGCCCGAGGAACACACTATGCCCAAGCCCTGCAGTCACCAGCGCACCCACATAGAACTGGCCCTCGCCGCCGATGTTCCAGACCCGCGCCCGGAAGGCGACTGCCGCGGCAAGACCGGTGAAGATGAGGGGGATCGCGCGTGTCAGCGTCTC